>CAMKYP010000286.1 GCA_946477505.1 uncultured Dechloromonas sp.
GGTTTGCTGCGGCTCGAACGGCGCCGCTGGTAGACCCCCTGGCTGTTCATTTCCCAACCTTGCTGGTTGTCGGCCAGATAGAACTTCAATCCCTCGGTAATCACGCGGCGCTTCAGCCGGCTATCGAGAATGGGGAAGGCCAGCTCGATGCGCTTGAAGAAGTTGCGTTCCATCCAGTCGGCGCTGGACAGGTAGACCGTGTCCTTGCCGCCGGCCAGGAAGTAGAAGATGCGATGGTGTTCGAGGAAGCGACCGATGATGGAGCGGACGCGAATGTTGTCGGAGAGACCCTTGACGCCGGGGCGCAGCATGCACACGCCACGGACGATGAGATCGATCTCGACGCCGGCTTGCGAGGCTTCGTACATCGCGTTGATGACTTCCGGCTCGACCAGCGAATTCATCTTGGCGACGATGCGCGCCTTGCCGCCGGCTCGGGCGATTTCGGCTTCGGCCTGGATGCCGGCCACGACATTCTGCTGGAGCGTAAACGGCGCCTGCCAGAGATGCTGGAGCGTGCGCGCCTGGCCGAGGCCGGTGAGCTGCTTGAACACCTCGCTGACGTCGCGGGTGACCTCGTCGTTGGCCGTCATCAGGCCGAAATCGGTGTACAGGCGGGCGGTGCGCGGGTGGTAGTTGCCGGTGCCGAGGTGGGCGTAGCGCTTGAGGCGGCCCTCCTCGCGACGGACGATGAGCAGCGCCTTGGCGTGCGTCTTGTAGCCGACGACGCCATAGACGACATGGGCGCCGACCTGTTCCAGCTTGGTCGCCCAGCCAATGTTGGCTTCCTCGTCGAAGCGGGCCATCAGTTCGACGACGACGGTGACTTCCTTGCCGTTCTGCGCGGCGCGGATCAGTGATTCCATCAGCACCGAGTCGGTGCCGGTGCGATAGACGGTCATCTTGATGGCCACCACCGCCGGGTCGGTCGCCGCCTGGCTCAACAGTTCGATGACCGGCGCGAAAGACTGGTACGGGTGGTGCAGCAGGATGTCGTTCTTGCGGATGCTCTCGAAGATGTTGGCACCCTTGCTCAGCCCTTTGGGGGTGCCGGGGACAAATGGCGGGAACTTCATGTCGGCGCGGTCTACCCAGTCCGGCACCTGCATCAGGCGGACCAGATTGACGGGGCCGTTGACGCGATAGAGGTCGACCGGCTTGAGCTCGAACTGGGCGAGCAGGAACTCGGTCATGGCCTCCGAACAGTTGTTGGCGACCTCCAGGCGCACGGCGTTGCCGAAGTGGCGTTGCGGCAGCTCGCCCTGCAGCTTGGTGCGCAGGTTGGTGACTTCTTCCTCGTCGACGAAGAGATCGGAGTTGCGGGTGGCGCGGAACTGGTAGCAGCCGAGCACGGTCATGCCGGTGAACAGCTCGCCGACGAATTCGTGCAGGATCGACGACAGGAAGACAAAGCCGTATTCGCAGCCCGCCAGCTCCTCCGGCAGCCGGATGACGCGCGGCAGGACGCGTGGCGCCTGGACGATGGCGGCGTTGGAGCTGCGCCCGAAGGCATCCTTGCCCTCGAGTTCGACGGCGAAGTTGAGGCTCTTGTTGAGCACGCGCGGGAAGGGGTGCGAGGGGTCGAGCCCGATCGGGGTCAACACCGGGACCATTTCCCGATGAAAGTAGTCGCGTATCCACTCGCGTTGCGCCTCGTTCCAGCCCGAGCGGCGCAGGAAGCGGATTCCCTCTTCGGCCAAAGCAGGCAGGATCACTTCGTTCAGTTGCTGGTATTGCTCGTTGACCATGGCATGGGCTTCGGCCGACACCAGGCGGAAGGCTTCCTGGGCCGTCTTGCCGTCAGTCGTGACGACCGGCGTGTTGGCGCGTATCTGCTCCTTGAGGCCGGATACGCGAATCTCGAAGAATTCGTCGAGGTTGCTGGAGACGATGCACAGGAAGCGCAGGCGTTCGAGCAGCGGCGTACGTTCATCCTGAGCCTGCGCAAGAACGCGGCGATTGAATGCCAGGAGTCCAAGTTCCCGGTTCAAATAATTTTCGGCCGGAAAACGGGGTTTCAGGTGGGGGTGATTCATCGCGCAAGCTCCATGTGACTCTTGAAGTATAGGCCTTAAGTCCATCATTTTGTTGCATTAATGTTGCAAACACATGACAACATCCCCGCGTTTGCCAACCTCTCCGCCGGGAATGAGCGGCAGATTGGTCTCCTCCGGTCATTCGCATGAAACATTCGCTGCGTACCATGTTGTCGTTTTTGGTGTTTTGCGAGGGGTTTCATGCTGCACAAGGGTGTTTTGTCGATTCGTACGCGCATGCTGTTGATGGTGATCATCGGCAGTGCTTTTAGCCTGTTGCTGATGGCGGCGGCCCTGGCTTCCCTGTCTGCCTTTCGGGGCGATGTCCGCCAGGTATCGAGCGAAGTGGCCGCGACCACGCGTGCCTTGGCTCTGCTCAGCGAAGTCCGGGGGGCGCTGCAGGTGCAGCAGCATGGCCTGAACAGCATGGTGCTGCGAAATTTCATGGCGGCCGAGTTCGAGAAAGGGCTGGCCGAATACCAGGCGGGGCGGCAGCGTTTCTGGCAGCAACTCGAGGCCCTGGAGGCGCAGAACCGGCAGTCCGCGCTGCCGGAAGGTGGGCGGATTGCCGAGATTCGCCGGCTGGGCAGCGAACTCAACCAGCTTTACGATCAAGTCCTTGCCGAGAATGAACCGGGGATGCCCAAGTATGCGCTGATGGTCGATGCCGCCATTCGCGATGCGGATGCGCCGCTGATGGCGGCGTTGACCGAGTGTTATGCGGCCATCAGCGGACAGGTGTCGTCGAGCGCCGGGCGCGCCAGCGAGGTGGCCGACGCGCGCTATCGTGAAAATCTTGCTTTCATCCTGTTCGTCGGTGTGCTGAGCGCGCTGATCTCGCTGGGTTTTGCCGTCTGGTCGTCGCGCCATATCCTGCGTCGCCTGGGCGGCGAACTGGAACCGGTCGTGCGGGCGACGACGCGCGTGGCGGCCGGCGACCTGACGCAAAGCATCCTCTCCGGAAAAGCCGCCGCCGACTCGCTGGTCGCCTCGGTGGAGCGGATGCAGGATAAGCTCCGCGGTCTGATCGCCGAGGTGAAGTCCGGTGCCGAGGTGACCTCGGACAATGCGCTCGCCCTGCAACGTTCGGCGCGCGAGGTGGCGAGCACAACGAGCCTGCAGAGCGATGCGGCGGCAACCATCGCGGCGGCGATACAGGAACTGACGACGGCGATTGCGGCAATGGCCGGAAGTGCCGGGAATGCTGCAGATGCAGCCAAACAGACGCGCCAGACGGCGGTCGAGAGCGGTCAGGTGATTCATCAGGCGATCAACGAAATTGGCTGCATTTTCGAGCAAGCCACGGCATCGACCATGGCCATGGGCGAATTGCAGGAACATACGCGGGATATCTCGCGTTTTGCCCAAGAGATCAAGGATATTTCCGAACAGACCAACCTCCTTTCGCTCAACGCGGCCATCGAGGCGGCGCGGGCAGGGGAGGCGGGCCGGGGCTTCGCCGTGGTTACCGACGCGGTGCGCAAGCTGGCCAACCGCACTTCGGATACGACGTTCAAGATCGAGGAACTGGTGGTCCGCCTGGGCGATGCCGCGGGACAGACCAACGAAGCCGTCGTGGCAACCGCGGCCCGCGCGCAACGGGGGACCGAGTTGGCTTCGGCGACTGAGGTGGCGATCCGTAAAATCGAAGCGATTTGCGAGCAGTCGGCGCGGGCAGCCAACGAGATTGTCGACGTGCTCGACGAGCAGCGTCAGGCGGCCGAACAAATTGCCCAGAACACCGAACGCATGGCGCAAATGATCGAACGCGGTGCCCGGGCGGCCGGGGAGTCGTCGGCGTCGGCCGAAGAGGTGGCGTCGCTGGCTGCAAGGTTGCGCGACAGCACTCTGCAGTTCAGTGTCTGATAGCGCGCTTCAGGCCGCTGTAAAGTCGGACCCGCTCGTGGGTCGGCTCATCGAACGCTTGCTGCCGGGCGAGCGTTCGCCAAGAGAATGCGTGTGTCCGCTCCATGATCTTCGGCTATCGGCAAGCAGTCGCGTTCAGGCTTCCCGTGGGTGTCATTTCGTGCTCGCACAGTAGCTCGGCACAGGAAAAACCTTGTCGTACGCCAGGTTGTAGAAGAAGGCATACACGACATAGAGCACGATGAATCCAATGTCGATAAGCAATGCCTGCCATAGGCTGATGGATAACCACCAGGCTGCCAGCGGCAGGACAAGAAGCATCAGGCCGCCTTCAAACCCCAGCGCGTGCAAGACGCGTTCGCCCCAGGTTTTTTCCAGACGCCCAAGGCGACTCGACATGATCTTGTCGAACGCCAGGTTGTAGACATAGTTCCAGCCTGCGGCTATCAGTGATGCTGCCGCGGCCAGCACACCCGCCTGGTGGGCTCGTATGTCGAAAAGCAGCACTGCCAATGGGATACAGATGGCCAGGCCAATTAGCTCGAATCCCAGGGTGTGCCGAATCCGGTCATAAGTCGTTCTCATGTCTTCCTCCATTGATTGCTCGGAGGCGACTTTAATTGGTGTGGCAGATATACTGAAGTTATATACCATCCAAAAAACAGATAGATGAACTTCTCCATTGAACAGTTGCAAGCATTCGATGCGGCGGCACATACAGGGTCATTTTCCGCAGCCGCCCGGCGCCTCGGCAAGGCCCAATCCGTCATCAGCACGGCGGTCGCCAATCTGGAGGCTGACTTGGGGGTTCCATTGTTTGACCGAAGCGGACGATATCCCGCGCTGACGGCAGAAGGGAAACGCCTCCTGCTGGATGCAAGGCGCATCATCGAAGCGTGTGCGAACTTGCAGGCACTCTCGGGAGAAATTGCGGCAGGGGTCGAGCATCGATTGACGCTGGCGGTGGACGACACCTCGCATCTTCCCTGGCTGGAACCGATACTGGGTGTGTTTGCGGAGCGTTTCCCGAATGTAGAGCTTGAACTCTTGTTCCCATTGCTTGACGACCAGATTGCCATGCTGCTGAGTGGTCGTGCCCAAATCGGAATCGGATACGAACAGACGAATGCGCACAAGGAAATAGAAACGCGTTCCATCGGCATGGTCAGAGCGCCACTTTTCGTCGCAGCCGATCATCCGCTCGCCGCAAAGAAGAGGGTGGGGCGTGCGGACTTGATAAAGCATCGACAAATAGTGATTACCTCGCGGGGTGGCGCCCCCCATCACTTCGACGTATTGATTGCTTCCAAGGTGTGGCGGGTTGAGGGCGACTTGGCAATCCTTGAATTGGTCAAGCGCGGACACGGCTGGGCGATGCTGCCGGAGTTTCTTGCGGAGGGCCCTCTCGGTGCAGGGGAGATTTTCCGGTTGCAGCCAGACTTTATCCCGGAGCTTCCCGTGATGCGCATGGAGGTTCTTTGGCATCGTCCTCACGCGCAAGGTAAAGCCGGTATCTGGTTGAGAGACGCACTGATAAGACGTGCAGCCGAAAGAAATTGAATAGA
>CAMKYP010000287.1 GCA_946477505.1 uncultured Dechloromonas sp.
GCCTGGCTGGCTGCCATCGCTGGACTGCAAGCCCTCTACGGCCGGGAAACGCCCGTTCGCGGCGACATCGCCGTGGCCCTGCCGGAGACGGTCGAAGAAGGCGTCGCCGGGGTCATCGCCAGCATTGCGACGCTACTCACCGGGGCGGCCGCAGCCGGCGGATTCAAGGGACTCGGCGGCCAGTACGGGCGGCGCAATCTGCTTTCCTTCGGCGTGCATGGCGTCGCCGGCATCCGCCTCACGCGTCGCGACACCGGCGTCGCGGTGGATTGCGTGACACGCCTGCACAAGGTGGCAGGCGACCCGCGCCTGGGCGAATTGTTGCCGAATGTCATCCTCGGCACGGCCAGCGCGGCGGAAAACCAGCTCTTCCGCGAACTCTGGCAGGATCGGGTGGAACGTATCCTGAACGCCGACAAGGATGGGATCGTCGAAGTGTTCAGGGTGAACGCGCCCTAACACATCGCTTCGCGCACCACCGTCTCGAAACGTTCGACGACGGACGACCAGCGATGCGCATGCATCGACTCGCGGGCGGCGACGCCCATGCGCGGCCACTTTTCTGCGCTCATCGCCATCTCGCCGGCAATCCTGACGTAGGCCTCGCCATCGCCGGGCGCCACCAGGCGCCCATTGTCGCCGTCGACGATCAGTTCGGCGGCAGCGGCGCTGCGGTAGGCCAGAACCGGCAAGCCGCTGGCCATCGCCTCGGCCACCACGTTGCCGTAGGTTTCGGTCAGGCTGGGAAACAGGAAGAGATCGGCGCTGGCGAAATGCGCCGCCAGGTCGGTGCCGGTGCGCATGCCGGCGAAGTGGTGATCCGGATGATCGACCGCCAGCTGTCGGGCAGAGGGACCATCGCCGACCCAGACCATGACAGCCCGGGGATGCTGCAGGCGAATCGCCGCGAACGAGCGTTCGACCAGCTTCAGGTTCTTTTCCGGCGCCAGCCGACCGACATAGAGGCAAACCGGGACGTCGGCACCTGCTCCCCACTCGGCGCGCAATGCCATGTCGCGCCGTCGCGGGTCGAAAAGCCGGGTGTCGACGCCGCGACCGACGACGCGTACCCCGTTCAAACCCTCGCCGGCCAGGTCGGCAGCCAGTGCCGCAGTCGGCACCATCGTCGCCAAGGTGCGCCGATGCAGGGTGCGCAGATAGGCGGCAACGGCCGGCCGCATCCAGCCCAGTCCGTAATGCACGCTATAGCGGTCGAAATTGGTATGGAAGCCGGATGTCACCGGAATGCCGATCCGCCGCGCCACATTGACCGCCGACCAGCCGAGCGGCCCCTCGGTGACCACATGCACCAGATCCGGCCGGCGCCTTTTCCATTCGCGATGCAAGCGCCCCCCGGCCGGCAATCCGAAGCGCAGGCCGGCATAGCCGGGAAGCGGCAAGCCCGGCAGGGCCAGCTCATGCTCGCCGCCGATATCGCCCCGTCCCTGGCGTGGACGGATGACGTGCACGCGATGGCCGCGCTCGCGCAAGCCGCCGACCAGCCGGCCAACCGTCATGGCGACGCCGTTGATTTCAGGGGGAAAGGTTTCGGTGACAAAGGCGATATCGAGCGAATTCGACGTAGGCATGATGGCTCCCGGTTGTCCTGAAGCGTAGCCAGCCAGCGCTACAGTCCGATGACAAATTTCGTCACCCGGCTGTCACCTTCCAACTCTATAATCCGCCGTTTGCGATTTTCCGTTTCACCATGCGCCCCCACTCCGCCCTTTTGCTCGCCCTGAGCATCGCAACCATCGCTCAAGCCGCCGAAGAGGCCCACGAAGACTGGCAGATCAAGGGCCAGGCCACGTATGTCGGGCAGAGACTGAAAAACTTCCGCTCCACCTACAGCGACAAGAACAGCCTGAACAGCGACGGTGACAGCAGCTACACCTTCACATCCACCGCCTATCTCGGCGCCCGGCTATGGAAGGGGGCCGAGGCCTACCTCAACGTCGAGGCCGGCCAGGGCGACCCGATGTCCGGCCTGGTCGGCCTGGGCGGCTTTTCCAACGGGGAGGCGACCCGCGTTTCCGGCAACAGCATCAAGGCCTATCGCCAGCGCCTGTTTCTTCGCCAGACATGGGGCCTGGGCGATGAAACCGAATACCAGGAATCCGAATTCAACCAGATGGCCGGTCGCGTCGCGAAGGATCGCTTCGTGCTCACGGTCGGCAATTTCTCAGCCCTCGACATCTTCGACGACAACGCCTACGCCAAGGACCCGCGCACCCAGTTCATGAACTGGAGCAACATGGCGCACACCGCCTACGACTATGCCGCCGACGCCCGTGGCTTCGGCTGGGGCTTTGCCGCGGAGTGGTACACGGGCGACTGGGTGCTGCGCTTCGGACGCATGACCGGCCCCAAGCTGCCGAACGGTAGCGAAGTCGACTTCCGCATCCTGCGCCACTACGGCGACCAGATCGAAATCGAGCACGCGCACAGGATCGCCGAGCGTCCCGGCAAGGTCCGCCTGCTCGCCTTCCGCAACCGCGCCAAGCTCGCCGCCTACACCGAGGCCAGCGACTGGCTTGCCGCCAACCCCGGCGTCGACGCACAGGCCATCAATCACGTGCGCAACGGCGAACGCATCAAATACGGCTTCGGCATCAACCTCGAGCAGGAGGTGGCCGACGACCTCGGCTGGTTCCTGCGCGCCATGCATGCCGACGGACGCACCGAAACCTATGCCTTCACCGAGGCCGACGGCTCCTTCTCGACCGGCCTGTCGCTCAAGGGCGGGCGCTGGAACCGGCCCGACGATACCGTCGGCATCGCCTGGATGCGCAACACCATTTCCAGCGAACGCCGCGACTATCTCGCCCGGGGCGGACTCTCCTTCTTCATCGGCGACGGCAAGCTGGCCTACGGCCCCGAACACATCTTTGAAACCTACTACAGCTGGAAGGCACTGTCCGGCCTGTGGCTGACCGCCAACTACCAGCGCATCGGAAATCCGGCCTACAACGCCGACCGCGGCCCGGCCAACATCTATTCGCTGCGCATGCACGCCGAGTTCTGAGCGGCACGGGCGGAGCCGCCCAGCCAGCCTTAAAGGTGTCGGCGGCCAAGCAAACCAGTCGTTAGCTCAGGCCGCCGCCGTCAGCGGCGACGGCGCCGCGCTCGACTTTCCGGCCAACTGGCGATAGAGCTGGGCAAGGCGCCCGGCCATTGCCACATCGCTCCATTCCCGCGCATAAAGCGGTGCCTCGTCGCTCAAATGACGCCAGGCCGCGGGGTGATCGACGAAATGCCCCAGCATGTCGCCGAAGGCCTTGCTGTCGCAAGGCGGCGAAAACGCGCCGCGACCAGGCGCCAGGATATCGATCGTCCCCATCTCAGCCAGCGCGATCACCGGCAGCCCCGCCGCCATGGCCTCAAGCAGGACCAGGCCCTGGGTTTCCGTACGCGACGCAAAAACGAACACATCGGCGGCCGCGTAGCAGTCGGGCAGCCCCTGCCGGCGGTCGAGATAGCCGACGAAGCGCACCGACTCGGTCAAGCCAAGGGCCGCCACTTGTTTCTGCAGATCGCCCATCGCAGGCCCCTCGCCGGCAATCATCAGCAACAGGTCCGGACGCCGCTGCCGGGCATGCACCATCGCTTCAAGCAGGAAGCCGATGTTTTTCTCATGCGCCACGCGACCGACGAACAAAGCCAGCGGACGGTCTTCGGGAATGCCGTGGCGCAGGCGGAAGTCCTGGCCGTTGCCGCCGGCGAACTGTGCCATCGGGATACCGGTGGGCAGTACGTGCAGCGGCGCTGTCACGCCATAGGCTTCGAGGCGCTGGCGCATGGCGGTCGATGGCACGATCACCGCGTCAAGCGCATTGCACTGCCGGCGCGAGAAGCGCCGCGCCAGCGCGCGCAGCCAGGTAGCCGGCAGGAAGGGCGCGTAGTGCTGCAGGTATTCCTCGAACAAGGTGTGATAGGTCGCCACGACCGGCAGGCCGAGTCTCCGCCCGGCCTTCAGCCCGGCGTAATGCGCAACGAACGGTGTCTGGACATGGATCAGGTCGCAATCCGCCGCCTCGGCGAGCACGCTGCGGTGCATCGCCCGCCAGCCGACCATGCGGTCTTCCGGGTCGCCGGGAACCGGGCGGCCGGCGACCCGGACAATACCCGCTTCTTCCGGCTCGTCGCCGTAACGCGGCACGACCAGCTTCACCGCAACACCATGCTCTGCCAACGTGCGACGAAAGGTCTCGATTGAGGTCGATACGCCATTGACACGCGGGAAGTACACGTCGGAAACCATCAGCACACGCATGTCACGCCTCCATTGTTTCTTCAAGCCGGGCAGCGAGCGGCATGTCGACCGGTGCTGGCGGCACCGCTGCCGGCAGGCGGCGCGAGGCCCGCTCGCCCCAGTTCACCAGTTCCAGCCGGCCGTCGAAGTGCTCGACGATGGCCGTGCACGAATCGACCCAATCGCCGCAATTCACGTAGCTCAGGCCGCCGATGTCGCGGATCGTCGCCCAGTGAATGTGGCCGCAGATCACGCCGTCCAGGCCACGTTCGCGGGCGTGGTGGATGGCCGACTCCTCGAAATCGAAAATAAAATTCAGCGCTGTCTTGACCTTGCGCTTGGCGTAGCCGGCCAGCGACCAGTAGCCGGAAATGCCCAGCTTGCGCCGTGCCCAGGACAGCCAGACATTGATGCGGACCAGCATTTCGTAGGCCTTGTCGCCGAGTACCGCCACCCAGCGGTGGTGGCGCGTCACCTGATCGAACTGGTCGCCGTGGATGAGCAGGAAGCGCCGGCCGTCGGCCGTTTCATGGACGAACTCGTCCACCACCTCGACATCGCCGAAGACGACGCCGCAATAGTCGCGCAGTGCCTCGTCGTGGTTGCCGGGAATGAACACCACCCGCTCGCCATGCCGCGCCCGGCGCAACAGTTTCTGCACCACCGTGTTCTGCGCCTGCGACCAGCAAATGCTGCGGCTCATCGCCCAGAAATCGATGATGTCGCCGATCAGGTAGGTCTGCTCGGCCGGGTGTTCGCGAAGGAATTCGAGAAGACGTTCCGCCTGGCACGCCCGCGTGCCGAGGTGGATATCGGAAAGGAAGACGGATCTGACCTTGGGCATGGCCTCACGATACGACCCGTCCGTGACTCGTCGGTTACGGACGGACTACGGTTTGATGACACAAACCGGGACCGGGCAAGACGCTTGCCCGGATGCCATCTAATTCAGGACGAACCGGACTTCCTGCGCGGGCTTGCCCCTCAACCTCACCAAGGCGACCGCTTTCATCCCGGGCTGTACCTTGAACGCCCCCGAGGCACGCAACAGGTGGTCTCCGGCGGGCAGCAACTGGGCTTCGGTCTTGCCCGCCGCGGACAGCAGCGTCAGGGTGGCCGACGCATTCCGGACATCGACAGGGTGGTCGTGATCGGTCACGTACAGCGTGAGGGAATCGGGCTTGGCCACCAGCTCGTAGTTGA
>CAMKYP010000288.1 GCA_946477505.1 uncultured Dechloromonas sp.
TCGCTTTCGGCATCCCCACCCTCGCCGGCCTCACCGCCACCTTCCTCGTCATCACCGGCAGCGCCGGAAAGGATGTCCTCGACATACTCCGGCGCACCGCTGGCCTTGAGATGCTCGACGACACGATGCACTTCATCATCGGACACAAAAGCGCCATGCACCCGCGTCGGATAACCGGTGCCGGGTGCCAGATAGAGCATGTCGCCCATGCCGAGCAGTGCTTCGGCCCCCATCTGGTCGAGGATGGTGCGCGAATCGATCTTGCTGGACACCTGAAAGGCGATGCGAGTCGGGATATTGGCCTTGATCAGGCCGGTGATGACATCGACCGACGGACGCTGCGTGGCAAGCACCAGATGGATGCCGGCCGCACGCGCCTTCTGCGCGAGGCGGGCAATCTGCTCCTCGACCTTCTTGCCGACCACCATCATCAGGTCGGCCAGTTCGTCGATGATGACCACGATGTAAGGCATGGCCTTCAGCGGCTCCGGTGTTTCCGGCGTCAGGGTCAGCGGATTGGGGATGCTCTCCCCCTTCTTCTCGGCATCCTTGATCTTGGTGTTGAGACCGGCGATGTTGCGCACCCCCATCGCCGACATCAGCTTGTAGCGCTTTTCCATCTCGGTGACGCACCAGTGCAGCGCGTTGGCCGCCTGCTTCATATCGGTGACGACCGGCGCCAGCAAGTGCGGGATGCCCTCATAGATGGACAGTTCCAGCATTTTCGGATCGACCATGATCAGGCGCACCTGATCCGGCTCGGACTTGTAGAGCATGGAAAGGATCATCGCATTGACCCCGACCGACTTGCCGGAGCCGGTCGTACCCGCCACCAGCAGGTGCGGCGTCTTGGCCAGATCGGCGACGATCGGCTGGCCGCCGATATCCTTGCCCAGACAGACGGTCAACGGGCTGTGCATATCGTTGTACGGCTTGCTGGAGATGATCTCCGACAGCTTGACTGTCTGCCGCTTGGGGTTCGGCAGTTCGAGCGCCATGCACGACTTGCCGGGCACCGTCTCGACCACGCGGATGGAAACCATGGCCAGTGCCCGCGCCAGGTCGCGCGCCAGATTGACGATCTGCGCACCCTTGACGCCGACCGCCGGCTCGATTTCGTAGCGCGTGATGACTGGCCCCGGCATGGCTGCCAGCACCTTGACCTGCACACCGAAGTCGGCCAGCTTGCGCTCGATCAGGCGCGAGGTGTATTCGAGGGTTTCCGGGCTGACCGTCTCGGTGGCCGGCGGCGCCGGATCGAGCAGGTGCAGCGGCGGCAACTGGCCACCGACGATGGCCTCCGGGAAGAGCATGGCCTGTTTCTCGCGCTCGACGCGCGCCTCGGCCTTCTTCGATACCGGCACGGCCGGCGGGGCGGGGGTTTCGATGATGATCGGCTCGTGCAGCTCGACACGGCGCTTTTCTTCCTCGACCACGACCTCGCGCTTCTGGGCGACCTCCTTGCCGATCTGGCGGTCGCGCCACGTATCGACCCGTCCGTAGAAGAAGCCGACAAAGGTTTCCAGCAACAGCCCCAGCTTCTCGAAAGCCCACAGCCACGACATGCCGGAAAAGATGCTCCAGCCGACGGCCATGGCCGCCAGTAGGAAAAGCGTAGCGCCCGTATAGCCCAGTTGCGTCGACAGAACACGCCCCAATTCGATGCCCAGCATCCCTCCGGGCGCCAGCGGCAACTGCGCGTGCGAGGAATAGAAACGCAGTGCTTCCAGAGAAGAGCTCCCCATCAAAAGGAAAGCAAACCCCCCCAGGGCAATGAACAACGGATGCTGCTTGTGCTCGTCCGGCGCATTGAACTTGCGGATGCCCCACCAGACGAACATCCCCATCAGGACGATCCACCACCAGGCCGAAAGGCCAAAAAGGTAGAGCATCAGATCGGCGATCCAAGCTCCTGCCCTTCCGGTCGGGTTATGCAAGGTCGTCGACACGACCGAATGCGACCAGCCCGGATCATTCTTGTTGAAGCCCCACAGTGCCATGGTCAGGAACAGGGCAACGGCTCCGACACCCAGCCAGCGCGACTCCTGCAGCAGATTACCGATCTTCTCCGGCAGCGGACTGGCGCTCATGCCCGCTGCCCCCCGACTTGCCATGCGACCCGCCATCCTTACGCCCCGGGGATGACCAACAGGTCATCCTCATAGCGGATATAACCGCTCAATTCCAGATCGCGCATGACCTTGCTGACCATTTCACGCGACGCGCCAATCATTTTCGCCATATCCTGTTTCGACATCTTCTTCTTGACCACGCGCCGCCCATCGGCCACTTCCGACATATCCAGCAGCAAGCGGGCAACACGGCCATAAACGTCCAGCAAGGCCAGGCTTTCGATCTTGCGGTCCGCCTCGCGCAGCCGCAGCACCAAGGTCTTCATCAGCTTCTGGGCGACCTGGAAATTGTCCTGCAGGCAACGCTGGAAGGCTTCCTTGCTCAGGAACAACAACTCGCAGGGCTCCGCAGCGACCACGTTGGCCGAGCGCGGGCTACCGTCAATCAGGCCCATCTCGCCAAAAAACTCGCCCGGACCAAGCCAGGCCAGGATGATCTCGCGCCCCTCTTCGTCGGTATTGGTCACCTTGGCCCGCCCAGCCAGCAATACGTAGAGCGAATCCGTACTTTCACCGGCCCGGACAACGAATGAACCGCGCTCGGCACGTTTCCGGCCGGAGACCTTGGAAAGCTTCTCCAACTCCCCGTCGTCCAGCCCGGAAAACAAGGCGACGTTACGCAACACAACCAAGCTAAATCCGACAGGAGTAGTTGCCATAATTCAGTTTCCGTTCATAGAGTTACGAGATGATTATAAACCTGATTCCCAAATTACATAGGAACTTCGGGAAAATTGGAAGCTCAGACAACGCTATAATTTTCGGATCAGCCACCCAAGAGGATCATCATGTCCCAGAACGCCCGCCACACCCCGCTCATCATCCTCGGTTCCGGCCCGGCCGGCTACACCGCCGCCGTCTATGCCGCCCGCGCCAACCTCAAACCCGTGCTGATCACCGGCATGGCCCAAGGCGGCCAGTTGATGACGACGACCGAAGTCGATAATTGGCCGGCCGCGGCTGACGGGATCCAGGGACCGGAACTGATGGCCAACTTCGAAGCCCATGCCCGGCGTTTCGAAACCGAGATCATCTTTGATCACATCCATACCACCCAGTTGCAGCAGAAACCCTTCACGCTAATCGGCGATGCCGGCACCTACACCTGCGACGCCCTGATCATCGCCACCGGCGCCTCGGCCATGTATCTGGGCCTGCCCTCCGAAGACAAGTTCCAGGGCAAGGGGGTCTCTGCCTGCGCCACCTGCGATGGCTTCTTCTACCGCAACAAGCCGGTGGCCGTGGTTGGCGGCGGTAACACCGCCGTCGAGGAAGCACTTTACCTGGCCAATATTGCCAGCCACGTCACCGTCATTCATCGCCGTGAGAAGTTCAAGGCCGAGAAGATCATGCAGGACAAGCTGTTCCAGCGCGAAAAGGAAGGCAAGGTCACCATCCTGTGGAACAGCGTGCTCGATGAAGTACTCGGTGACGACTCGGGTGTAACCGGCCTGAATGTCAAGAATACCCAGACCGGTGCACTGCAGAAGGTCGACGTTCATGGCGTTTTCATCGCCATCGGTCACAAACCGAACACCGACATTTTCGCCGGCCAGCTGGAGATGGATAACGGCTACATCATTACCGAGTCGGGGCGTAACGGCAACGCTACGCAAACCAGCATTCCCGGCGTTTTCGCCGCGGGCGACGTGCAAGACCAGATCTACAAGCAGGCCTGTACCTCGGCCGGCTCGGGCTGCATGGCTGCGCTCGACGCCGAGCGTTACCTGGACAACCTCGGCCACGCCTGATCGGGTTGAGCGACGCGGATGATCTTGCCGCCTTCCGGGCGGCGGTGGCCGATGTTCAGCCGCTGCCGCCGGTTGACCGCGTCCAGCTTGCCAGGCCCCGGCCGGAAGCCAAAAGACTTCCCCGCCCCAGCGCGCCACAATCCGCCGCCACAAATCGCAGCCCGCGCCACGAGCCCCCCTTGCCGGCACACTGGCATGCCGTCGCCGATGCCCGTCCCGTTCACACCGACCCCGACCGGCAGGCCTTTTACGTCGCCATGGCTGGCGTGCGCCCCATGCCATCGCCCAACCGCGTCCAGCTGGGCACTCCGACGCCATCACCTCGCCCGCAACAACTAATCAACGACGAACGCGCCGCCCTGCACGAAAGCCTGCATGGCCAAATCGGCTTGCAGGATAGACTGGAAGGGGGCGACGAGCCGCACTATCTACGCGAGGGATTGGCGATGAGCGTCCTCCGCGACCTGCGGCGTGGCCGTTGGGTCGTTCAGGCTGAACTCGACCTGCATGGGATGAATCGGGATGAAGCCCGGCACCAACTGGCCATTTTTCTGGCCGAATGCCTGCACCATGGCCAGCGCTGCGTGCGGGTCATTCATGGCAAAGGGCATGGCTCGCCGCAAAAGCTGTCGATCCTGCGCCAGTTGGTCCGCGGCTGGCTGGCCCAACGCCAGGAAATCCTGGCGTATTGTCAGGCGCAACCGCACGATGGCGGCGAAGGCGCCTTGATCGTCCTGTTGCGCGCCGCAAAAAAATAAAGGGCGGCTTTCGCCGCCCTCGTCATGGCCTGATTGCAGGTTGTTGCCATACCGTTCGGATCAAACGGCCGATTCGTTCGTTTCCCCGGTACGAATACGCACCACCTGCTCGACAGGCATCACGAAAATCTTGCCATCGCCGATCTTGCCAGTACGTGCCGCCTTGATGATGGCCTCGATGGCGGCATCGACATGATCAGCATTGACAACGATTTCGATTTTGATCTTGGGCAGGAAATCGACAACGTACTCGGCGCCGCGATACAGCTCGGTATGCCCCTTCTGACGGCCGAAACCCTTGACCTCGGTCACGGTCAGGCCGCTGATGCCGATTTCCGACAAAGCCTCGCGCACTTCGTCCAGCTTGAACGGCTTGATGATGGCTTCGATCTTCTTCATGAATTAATCCCTCTCTCTTCTCAAAATTCGTCGATGTAGCGATTGGTAATAGGATACCGCCAATCCTTGCCAAATCCACGCGGCGTAATGCGGATGCCGACCGGCGCCTGACGGCGTTTGTATTCAGCGATGCGCAGCAGGCGGACGACACGGCGCACATCGGCTTCCGGCAGTCCGGCGGCGATGATTTCGCGCGGACTGCGATCCTCTTCCATGTAGGCGCGGACGATGGCATCCAGCACCTCGTATTCGGGCAGCGAATCCTGATCCTTCTGGTCCGGCTTCAACTCGGCCGACGGCGGCCGGACGATGATGTTTTCCGGAATAACCGGATCACCTTGGCACAGCGTATTGCGGTAGCGCGACAGGCGGTAGACCAGGGTCTTGTAGACATCCTTGATGAC
>CAMKYP010000289.1 GCA_946477505.1 uncultured Dechloromonas sp.
TCTGACGGATGAGCAATCGCGGATCATGCCGGTCGCCGGCGGTGGCTTTGAGCAGCCTATAACGCACAGGCCGCGGTCGATACGGGCAGCATGCTGGTTGTTGTACCCGGCGTAACACAAGCCTGCAACGACAAGGAACAGGTATTGCCGATGCTCAAGCAGTTGGCGGCGCTGCCTGCCTCATTGGGGCAGCCGAAGGCGCTCGTGGCGGACACGGGCTTTTATAGCGCCAGGAATGTCGACGCCTGTGAGGCGCAGGGGATTGACCCGTTCATTGCGGTGAAGCGGGACGAGCATCATCCTGGGCCGGAGAAACGCTTTACCGAGCCGGCGGCGTTGCCAGCGGATGCAACGCCCGCCCAGGCCATGACGCACAAGCTGAAAACCAAAGCTGGGCGGGCGCTCTACGCCCTGCGCAAGCAAACCGTCGAACCCGTGTGCTGGGCTTTCGCCAGTTCTCCCTACGCGGCCTGAAGAAAGTCACGGGGGAGTGGATACTGGTTTGCCTCGCATGGAATTTGAAGCGCATGGCCGTATTGCGTCCGCAGTAGCGAAAGCAAGGGGGAATCGTGCGTCTTCAAGTAAAAATAAGCGAATTTCGGCCTCGCAAACTCAATTCTTTTGATCCGGTCGGCTCAAGTCCGACAGGCTGCTAGGTGGTTATGTGAGCTTCACGGCCTTTTAACCTCGTTGTCAATCCGGGGTGTGGCAAAAGCTAGTGACGCAGGGCATCGTAACCGGCGGCTGCACCTGGGGATCGGCGTGGGGTACCGCAATAATTTGTGGGCTCGGCCAGGGAATGAGTTGTGCAGCCGGCAACAGCGTGCGGATCGTCACCTTTCATTCCACTGGCGGAATCGCACAATGGAATTCTGCCGGCACTTATGCGCACGGCTTTTGCGTTTCCGGATACCCGTTATTCTGGACATGCGCCAGCCAGGAGCGCTGCCCAATGCTGTTAACCCCGGCACTCCAATTGGGCCACACCTCAAACCAATTCGATCCACCCCACGGGTCCGCAACAGCGATTGCACAGTAAAGGTGCCATCCGATATCGACGTAGCCCGTATTCGTTGATGCGAAGGAATACCACGAGAGGCTGTGCTGTTTGCTCTGGCGGGTCCAGCTCCCGGATTGACAAAATCGTCTTCCGTGGGCGAAAAGCTACCCATTTGTCTTGCTTCTTACTCAGAAAAAAAGTGTTAAGCCAACTCCGTTGCCATCGGATCGATCATGAGCAATAGCCGATCATCAACCTGTTCCAGGTATTGATCTGGTGCCGGGATCGGTACCGAGTCACGCATCATGTTCACGAGGCATCGGAGCAATACATCCTGAGCAGCCCGTATCGCGGAGTCCCGACAAGTGCCTGTGACAGTCATGTCATCAAAATCGAGCAACCTTATCCGCACCGAATCATCCATGCTTTCCACGGTGGCAGGATATGGGATAAGATAATTAATGACGGTGGGTATCCGGATTTTCCGGTGGACGGACGGGGTTGAGGGCCTAAAACTGCCCTGAGTCGAAAAGCGCCTCCAGGGTGGACAGGTCGGTTCCCAGGTTGCCCTGCCGGGTCTGAATCTGTAGCTCGTATTCTGCCCTTTCTTCACAGACCATGCGTGACATGAGATACATGCGAGCCATGCCGACTTCCTCGAACTTTGGCTTCTTCTTGACCTTGACCTTGACCTTCTCCTGGATGGGCACTCGCTTTTGCAGCCGGTCAGTGAATAGCACCTTGGCCCGCAGGCGCTCGAAGGTGTAGCCCCGTCCATCTCGATACACCCGCCTGATCTTGGCGTTGAACGACTCGGTGAAGGCATTCGTTACACGCTCATCGTCGAAGTAGTTCAGGATGTAGGGCTTCCAGTTCCGGAAGGCGGTTTTCACGGGCCGGAAGGGCTTGGCAAGCTCATCCGGAATACTCGCCTCCCACGTCAGGTACTCGCCCCAAGCCTCTTCCTTGGTTTCCACCTCATAGACCTTGTAGAGCCGTTCCTTGAGGTCATAGGCAGCAGCCAGCAGCGGAAAGCTGTTGAGCCAGCCGGAGACGGTCAGGTGTTGTTCATCGTCCAGATCGGCTTGGCGCTTGGCAAAGAGCTTGTGGGCGCGTTTCAGCCCGAGGGAGTGCCGTTTCTTGTCCTGGTTGCCGATGCTGCGCCGGACAGCATCAAACGAGGCATTGGCCTTGCTGACGACGTGGAACTTGTCCACCACGAGCTTTGCATCCGGCAACGCTTGCTGGACGGCGATCCGGTATGGACGCCACATGTCTGTGGCAACATGCGTGATCCGTTCCTTGTTCGGCAGGGAGTGAAGGAAGTTGGTGATCGACGTTCCGTAGCGGTCAGGCAGCATGTCGATTAGTGCCCGGCCCTGGATGTTGGTGAAGACCGCCCGGAAGCGCCCCAGCTTGATTTCATCGATGCCCAGCCAGACGGGCGTTTCCCGCTTGAACTCTTTCTCCAGTTCGGCCACATACTCATCGAAGACGTTGCGGACAGTCTTTTCGTCGATCCCTACCTGCTTGGCAATCTCGGCGTAGGTGTATTCAAGGCCCTGCCGTCCAACCCACTTGGCCAGGCGTTCGGTCATTTGCCGGGCTGTATCGACCTCGGGCACCATCGCCGTGAAGGTCTTTTTGCAGGGCTTGCAGCGCAGGCGTGGTACGTCGAGGTGTATGGCTACGCTTTTGCCGTGGGAAGGAAGGTCGCGGATGAATAGCGTTTTCAGAGCGTGGGCAACGGTTTCGTTGGAGCGCCCGCAGTGCGGACACAGCTTGGAAACGATGGTCGGCTCTGCTCTCACATGGTAGTCAGAATCCGTTTCCTTGAAGTCGAGCACCCGCAGGCCAGGGAGATTGAGGACATTGACGGGCATGCTGCGCTTTGGCCGAAAGGGGCGAATTGTATGTTGCGTTTATGCGCTTGACAAATAGACGCAATGCGTCTAATCTTGACGCAGGCTTTCAAATTCGGAGCGGCAATGAAACCATCACTGGCACTCGCCTCCCATCGGGAAGGCATCCGACGCGTCGTGGAATCCCACCGCGCCTGCAATCCCCGTATTTTCGGCTCGGTTGCCCATGGCGACGATACCGAGGATAGCGACCTGGACATCCTCATCGACCCGACGCCGGAAACAACGCTGTTCGACATTGGGGCGATCCGACACGAGTTGCTGCAACTGCTCGGCGTGCCGGTGGATGTTCTGACTCCCAAAGCGTTGCCGGAGAAGTTCCGCGCCATCGTGCTTGCTGAGGCAGTGCCCGTATGAGCCGCGATCTGCAACGGCTCCCGGACTACTTGGCGCACATCCTTGAAGCCATCGAGCGCATTGATCGCTACACCGAGGACATGGACGAACTGGTGTTTCTGGACAACCAGATGGCTCAGGATGCCGTGGTTCGCAATTTCGAGATCATCGGCGAGGCCAGCAACAACATCGAGAAGCACTATCCCGAGTTCGCCGCTGCCCACCCGGAATTGCCCTTGGCGTTTGCCTATCAGATGCGCAACGCCGTGGCTCACGGGTATTTCAAGGTGGATTTCGAGATCGTCTGGAAAACGATTCACAGCAACCTTCCGGAGTTGTGCCAGCAGGTTAAGGCGGCGCTGGAAACGATTCCGGTTCAACAAAATAGTTCAGGGATGACGCCGTGAACTGCCAGCAACAAGCGCTGAAAGAGCGTTTTCGGGCGGCTGAGAACACCCTGTTGGCTGCTCTCAATGGATGGGACGGCGTAAAGGTGTCGGACGCGGAGATAACCGAGCTACGCCGTAACCTCATGCAGGCCCGACAGGCTTGCGAGGAACAGGGCGTCGAGGTCGAAACCCTCTGGGAATTCGCACAGAAGCGCCGGGAGATCGACGGGGTGCACGTCCGGCGCTACGCCGAGGAGCAATCCAGTATCACGCCCATGCTGCCTTATTTGCTGCGGCAACGGATCGGCTGGGCAGCAGGAATTTCTGCGAGTGTGATTGTTCTGCTGGAATGGACCACGCTTGGCGGAATGCTGGGTGCCCTGGCTGCCGGTTTCGTCATCTTCGCCGTCGTTGAGGGCATTCTGGCTGATTTGTTCCCAACCCCGCAGATCCGCATCGCCCGTATGGCATGCGAGCTAGACGTGGATGTCTCTGACATCTGGCCGAAGGGAAGCACTGAGGTCGATGACTACATGCGCGGGTACAGGCGTCACGAACGGCGAAGAGCGCTACGGGGCGAATCAACGGGATGGATCAAAGCTCGGTAGAACGCAACGAATCATAGGAACCAAAATGGCTGAAACCAAAAAAGAACCGCTCATAACCATCAATGGCGTAACGCTTTCCGAACCACAAGCCATGCTGGTACGGGTCGCCGTTGCCACATTCCAGGCCAATGAATTATCGAATCCAGATGGTTTGGGCGGTGATGAGCATGGCCGCTTGCAGGCGAAGGTGTACGGCAACGCAGGGACGGAAGTGCTCACGATAATGGGCGGTGGACACCATAGGAACTGACATGCAACCAGTGAAAAAAGACAACCTGAACATCAAACCGCCGCTGGAAGTAATCGAGGGCGAAGAGGAACGTAAGCTCCGTGCCTGGAAGTCCGCAGCTTGGGCGGCGGTTGTGGTCGGGTTAATCGACCTCGTATACGAAATCACCAAGCATTTAGCTCACTGAGAGACTATCTAAATCACCATTCAGGGAAATGAATATGAGCGTCGATATGGTTCGTCTGCTGCAAATCGTGTTGGTGTTGCTGGTAGTAATCGCCGGGTCGCTTCTTTGGGCAAAAGAGAACGGGCACAGCCCCCTCAAGGCGGCTCCAGTCTGGATTGGCTTCGTTGTGTTCGGGGTCGTTGTCTATCTTTTCGATCAGCGGTTTTCTGGAAATCCATCCTATGCCGATCTATTGACCCGTGAAGCAATGCTGACAACCGTGAGCGGTTGGCTCGTCGTCGCAATCGTTGCAGGACTGTGCTTTGTGTTCATTTTGAAGAGGCTGGCCAAGGCGCAGGTTCCATACATCAAGGAGGCAGAATGAACATGAGACAGCGCATTGCCAAGAAGATCATCCTCGCAGGCGACTCACACGCCTTTGACGACGGCACCATATTGGCCGAGGTTGAGCAGCATGAGGCTCGCTTGGCGAACGACCCCGAGGTGCAACGGCGGAAGGCGGAAGCCCGAGAGGTTGTGAACCGCGAATATTTGCCGGTCCTTATCATCGGATTGCTGTTCAATGCCGCGTTTTGGAGTGCTGCTGCGTACTTCCTGCCGGTGATGGTGAAACCCGCCTTTGCCGTGCTTGCGTTTGCCCTTACGTCTGTTTTCCTCTGGAAAACCGTTCGGCTGTGACCGGGCATGGCTGACTGCAAGGTGATCCCGATTAGCGCGGCAGCAAAGCCGCGTGAGTGCGTTGCCCGCACAGC
>CAMKYP010000290.1 GCA_946477505.1 uncultured Dechloromonas sp.
CGCACCACACGGCCTCGGCCGTTGCCCTGGTCGGCGGCGGCAATCCGCCGCGCCCCGGCGAAATCAGCCTGGCCCATCAAGGCATCCTTTTTCTGGATGAGTTGCCGGAATTCGACCGCAAGGTGCTCGAAACCCTGCGCGAGCCGCTCGAAACCGGGCGCGTCCACATTGCCCGCGCTGCCCGTCACGCCGAATTTCCGGCCGAATTCCAGCTGATCGCGGCAATGAATCCGTGCCCCTGCGGTTTTTTGGGACACGGCAACAACAAATGCCGCTGTACCCCGGACCAGATCGCCCGCTATCGCGGCAAGCTGTCCGGACCCTTCCTCGACCGCATCGACCTGATCATCGAAGTGCCGGCGCTGCCTGCCGATGCGCTGGCCGACAAGGCAGACGGGGAGTCGTCCGCCGTCGTTCGGGCCAGGGTCGAAGCAGCCCAGGCCCGGCAGACCGCCCGCCAGGCCAAACCCAACGCCCGCCTCGACACGCGGGAAATCGACAGCTGCTGCCAGCCGGATGAAGCGGGCAGCAAACTGCTCAAGCAGGCCACGGCACAACTCGACCTGTCGGCCCGCGCCTGGCACCGTATCCTCAAAGTCGCCCGGACCATTGCCGACCTTGCCGGCAGCGACGATATCCGCGCAGCGCACGTCGCCGAGGCCATCCAGTACCGGCGTTTCGCGCGTGGCTGACGAAAACCGGCGCAGCACCCGGGGCATCGCCACGCTGCTGGCTTCGCTGTCGGCACTCGGCCCCTTTTCCATCGACACCTATCTGCCCTCCTTCCACGAGATCGGCGAAAAGCTGCACGCCACCCTGCTGGAGGTGCAGCAGACGTTGTCGGCCTACCTGTTCTCCTTCGCCTTGATGACGCTATGGCACGGCGCGATCTCCGACCGCTTCGGGCGACGCAAGGTGATCCTGGTGGCCGTCGGCCTGTTCGCCATCGCCTCGGCTGGCTGCATGCTGGCCACGCGCATCGAGCACCTGTGGTTCTGGCGGGCCATGCAAGGGATTACCGCCGGCGCCGGGATCGTGATCAGCCGGGCCATCGTCCGCGACCTGTTCGACGGCGCCGAGGCCCAGAAGCTGATGTCGCAGATCACCATGATGTTCGCGCTGGCTCCGGCCATCGCACCGGTCATCGGCGGCTGGCTGCAAACCCTGTTCGGCTGGCGCTCGGTATTCGCCTTCCTCGTCCTAGCCACCGGTGCCCTGTGGCTGGCCTGCTGGAAGCTGATGCCGGAAACGCTGCCGCCGGACAAGCGCCAGTCGCTGCGCCCGACCTATCTGGCGACCACCTACTGGAAGGTCATGACCTCGCCGGCTTTCCTCACCGCCTGCGCTGCGCTGGCACTCAATTTTGCCGGTTTCTTCCTCTATATCCTGTCGGCGCCGGTTTTCCTGATGACTCACCTCGGCGTTCCGGAAACCGGCTTTCTCTGGCTCTTTGGGCCGGCCATGGCCGGGTTGATCGGCGGCTCATGGCTCTCCGGCCGCCTCGCCGGCAAGGTTTCGCTGCCGCGCACCATCGCCCTGGGCTATGCGCTGATGGGCAGCGCCGCCGGAACCAATTTACTGCTCAACGTCTTCGTCCCGCCGGGGTTACCGTGGAGCGTCCTGCCCATTTTCACCTACACGCTGGGCATGTCGCTGGCCATGCCCTGCCTGAGTATCTTCGCGCTCGATCCCTTCCCCGCCCAGCGCGGACTGGCCGCTTCGTGCCAGACCTTCTTCCAGTCCGGCTTCAACGGCATCACCGCGGCACTGATCGCCCCCGCCCTGTGGGGTTCGACGCTGACGCTGTCGCTCGGCATGGCCGGCCTGATGCTGATCGGCGGCAGCGCCGCCCTGCTGCACCAGCGGTTACGTCTGGTACCACGGTAGGCCGCGAAAACGCCAGCCGCCCAGCGTGCCGCGATGGTAGTTCTCGTCGAGCGGGCCTTCGAATCCTTCAAGCACGTTGATCACCTGCGTAAACCCGGCCGCTTCCAGCGCCTGCCCGGCATCGACCGAACGATTGCCGCTGCGGCAGATGAGCAGGACCGGGCGTGCCAGATCGCCTTTCACCACCCGTGCCACCTTGGCGGCAAACTGCGGGTCGATTTCCCAATCCGGCCCCTCTTGCCAGGCTACATGCTCGGCCCCGACAGGAAAGCCGACATACAGGAACTCGGTTTCCGCCCGGCAGTCGATCAAGACGGCTTGCGCGTCTTGCTGGAGAAATTCGTAGGCGGATCGGGGATCGAGGTGCTGCATCGGCATATCCGAAAATTAGGGAGGATGGATATTATGAAAGAGAGCCCGCCAAGGCGTAAACTTGCCTTTCCTCATCGACCGGAGTTCGCATGAAACTGCCCGCCTGGATATCCGCCGCCGCCTCGGCCGTCATCGCCGCGGCCCTGCCGGCCTGCGACTTCGTCAATCTTCAGGAGATCAAGCCGGGCGTCACGACGCAGGCCGAGGTCCGCGCGCGCATGGGCGAGCCCGGCTTCATCCACTGGAACGACGACGGCACGGCCACCTGGGAATACGCCCGCCAGCCGAACGGCAGCAGTTGCTACATGATCACCTTCGGCCAGGATCACGTCGTCGCCAAGGTCGAACAGGTACTCAACGATGCCAATTACGCCAAGGTGCGCGTCGGCATGAGCAAGGACGACATCCGCCGCCTGCTCGGCGCGCCGGGCAGCAAGCAGACCTTCAACAACCTGCGCGAGGAAATCTGGGAGTGGCGCATCGAAGGCATGCCGCCGATGGACGAAACCTACTTCATGGTGCATTTCGACACCGACAACGGCGGAGTCAAGAAAACCTCGAAACGCGTCGCAGTAAAAGGCTAGGGACGTTTTCCCGTTATCGGCGGGACGGCGGCGAAAAAAACGCCCCCAAAATCAAGGCCCTTGGCAGTCCGGGCCGCCCCCGGTAAACTAACGCTTCTGCCGAGGAGCGCTGCGACCCTTCCATTCAAGGGGCCAGGCTCGGCAACGATCAACGGCGCTCGCAAACCCCTAGCTTCTCCTAGTCCCGGTTTGTGGCGCCGTTTGCTATTGCGGCGTCCCCGGTGCGAATTCTGGTAACAAACCGCTTTGCCGAGGTGATCCATGCAGCCCGATCGTACGTCCGAACTCTCCACCCTGCTCCAGCAACGCCTGCTCGTCCTCGACGGCGCCATGGGCACGATGATCCAGCGCCACGGCCTGCAGGAAGCGGACTACCGGGGCACGCGCTTTGCCGATCACGCGCACGATCTCAAGGGCAACAACGACCTGCTGGTGCTGACGCGCCCCGACATCATCGCCGGCATCCACCGCGAGTATCTCGAAGCTGGCGCCGACATCCTCGAAACCTGCACTTTCAATTCGACCGCCGTATCGCAGGCCGACTACAAGCTGGAGAGCCTGGTCTACGAACTGAACAAGGAAGGCGCCGCACTCGCCCGCCGCCTGTGTGACGAGTTCACCGCCGCCAACCCGGCCAAGCCGCGCTTCGTCGCCGGCGTGCTCGGCCCGACCAGCCGCACGGCGTCGATCTCGCCGGACGTGAACGACCCCGGCTATCGCAACGTCAGCTTCGACGAACTGGTCGCCGACTACGTCGAAGCGATCACCGGGCTGGTCGACGGCGGCGTCGACATCCTGCTCGTCGAGACGGTGTTCGACACGCTCAACGCCAAGGCGGCGCTGTTCGCCATCGAGCAATTCTTCGATGCCGCCGGTCGCCGCTGGCCGGTGATGATCTCGGGCACGATCACCGATGCCTCTGGCCGCACCCTGTCCGGCCAGACCGCCGAGGCGTTCTGGAATTCGCTGCGCCACGTCCGGCCGCTGAGTTTCGGCCTGAACTGCGCGCTCGGCGCCAAGGAACTGCGCCAGTACGTCGAGGAACTCTCCCGCGTCTGCGACTGCTACGTCTCGGCCCACCCCAACGCCGGCCTGCCCAACGCTTTCGGCGGCTACGACGAAACGGCCGACATGCTGGCGGACGAAATCGAAAGCTGGGCCAAGAGCGGCATCGTCAACATCGTCGGCGGCTGCTGCGGCACCTCGCCCGAGCACATCGCCGCCATCGCCAAGCGCGTCGCGCCGGTCTCCCCGCGCGCCCTGCCCAGCATCGAGCCGGCGCTGCGCCTGTCCGGCCTGGAAGCCTTCAACGTCACCCACAACTCGCTGTACGTCAACGTCGGCGAACGCACCAACGTCACCGGCTCCAAGGCCTTCGCCCGGATGATCCTCGAAGGCCGCTTCGATGATGCGCTGGCCGTCGCCCGCCAGCAGGTCGAGAACGGCGCGCAGGTCATCGACATCAACATGGACGAGGCGATGCTCGACTCCATCGCCGCCATGGACAAGTTCCTCAAGCTGATCGCCTCGGAACCGGACATCTCCCGCGTGCCGATCATGATCGACTCGTCGAAGTGGGAAGTCATCGAAGCCGGCCTTAAGTGCATCCAGGGCAAGGGCATCGTCAATTCAATCTCGATGAAGGAAGGCGAAGCCAAATTCCTCGAACAGGCCAAGCTGGCCCGTCGCTACGGCGCGGCCGTGATCGTCATGGCCTTCGACGAGAAGGGCCAGGCCGACACCTACGCCCGCAAGATCGAGATTTGCGGCAAGGCGTACGAACTGCTGACCGGCATCGGCTTCCCGGCCGAAGACATCATCTTCGACCCGAACATCTTCGCCATCGCCACCGGTATTCCGGAGCACGACAACTACGCCGTCGATTTCATCGAGGCTACCCGCTGGATCAAGGACAACCTGCCGCACGCCCACATTTCCGGCGGCGTCTCCAACGTCTCCTTCAGCTTCCGCGGCAACGACCCGGTGCGCGAGGCGATCCACACCGTATTCCTCTACCACGCCATCCAGAACGGCATGACCATGGGCATCGTCAATGCCGGCATGCTCGGCGTGTACGACGACCTGGAGCCGGAACTGCGCGCCAAGGTCGAGGACGTGGTGCTCAATCGCCACCCCGGCGCCGGCGAGGCACTGGTCGATTTCGCCCAGACCGTCAAGGAAGGCAAGAGCAAGGACAGCGGCCCCGACCTGTCGTGGCGCGAGCAATCGGTCGAAAAACGCCTGGAACACGCGCTGATCAAGGGCATCACCGACTTCGTCGTGGCCGATACCGAGGAAGTGCGCGCCAAGCTGGAGGCCGAAGGCAAGCCGCCGCTCGCCGTCATCGAAGGCCCGCTGATGGCCGGCATGAACCACGTCGGCGACCTGTTCGGCGCCGGCAAGATGTTCCTGCCGCAAGTGGTCAAATCGGCCCGCGTCATGAAGCAGGCGGTCGCCCACCTGCTGCCCTTCATCGAAGCCGAGAAATCCCGCACCGGCCTGGGCAGCAAGGGCAAGATCCTGATGGCCACGGTCAAGGGCGACGTGCACGACATCGGCAAGAACATCGTCGGCGTCG
>CAMKYP010000291.1 GCA_946477505.1 uncultured Dechloromonas sp.
CGTCCGAACACCAGTCGTTGGCGACAACGGCCAGATCGAACAGCCAGGCATCCTCACCGGCAAAATAGAAGTCGAGCACGCCGCTCAGCTGTCCAGAGACATCCCACAGTACGTTGTCGCGGAAAAGGTCGGCATGGATCACACCACGCGGCAGGTCCTTCCAGTCCTGCGCCGACTGGAAGGCCAGCTCGTCAGCCAGGACGAGACGCTCTTCGACATCGACGAGCGGCAGCAGGCTTTCGCCGACACGCTGGCGCCACGCTGCGCCGCAGGGGTTGGGCAGCACATCGGGCATGTCGGCGGCGGCCAGATGCAGG
This sequence comes from uncultured Dechloromonas sp., assembly GCA_946477505.1. Taxonomy (GTDB): domain Bacteria; phylum Pseudomonadota; class Gammaproteobacteria; order Burkholderiales; family Rhodocyclaceae; genus Azonexus. Next base: position 318 of record CAMKYP010000291.1, read on the forward strand.
CGTGCCAGCAGTGCGCCAACCACCCGGCACTGCTCGACGCTCACCGCATCGGCCGTTGCGCCAGGCAGGCAGGTGAGCAGGGCGGCCGGCTTGCCAGCCAGTACGCGCCAGCGGTGGCCCTGGCCGTCGGCCACAGGCTGGGGGCAAGGCAGGCCGCTGTGCGCCAGGCGATCCTGCAGGGCCAGGTAGAAATCGAGCGCGGCCGGCTCAAGGTGTTCAAACAACGTGAGCACGAACCGGCCCGCCGTGGTTGTCACGAAGTAATTCGAATTCTGCATGCCAGCGGCGATGCCGGCATGGTCGATCAAGTCACCCAGCCCGAGCGGCTGGAGCCAGGCAGCGAGTTCGGCCCGCCCGACCGTGGTATAGACGGACAAGACTTACCAGCTATGAATGACCCACATCGGCGGCCGGGTCGGATGCTGGTCCGGACCGACATCCACCAGTACGCCATCGCCCTGGCGGTCGACCAGATAGTAGGGCTTGCCGACGGACGGGGTGACCTTGACCATGTACAGCTTGCCCTTGATGCGGAATTCTTCGCGTGTTTCGGTTTCGCGCTTGACGATGGTGACCTGCGGTTCGAGTGCTTCGTCGAAGGCTTCCATGCCCGGCGGCGGGGGCGGTACAGCGGGCAACGGCTGGAGGTCGCCCTTCTGCGCCCAGACAGGCAATGCGGCAAGCAGCAGGATGGGGAGAAGACGGCGCATGGTGAAATCCTCGGAATCGGTAAACCAATTCTACAGGTTGAGCAGCATCTCGTGTTCGTTCGGCAACGGTCCGAAGGGACGCGATTCGTAGTGTTTGAAAATGGCTTCGACGACCTTCTCCGGTTCGTCGATGAGCTGGATCAGGTTCATGTCCTCGGCGTCGACCATGCCTTCGGCGACCAGCCTGTCCTTGAACCAGTCGATCATGCCCCCCCAAAACTCGGAACAGACCAGAATCAATGGAATCTTGCGTGCCTTGCCGGTCTGGATAAGCGTCAACGCTTCCATCAACTCATCCAGCGTGCCGAAACCGCCGGGCATCACCACGTAGGCGCTGGCGAAGCGGACGAACATGTACTTGCGGGCGAAGAAGTGTCTGAAGGTCTGCGAGATGTCCTGATAGGGGTTGGACTTCTGTTCGTGCGGCAGCTGGATATTCAGGCCGACCGACGGCGACTTGCCGAAGAAGGCGCCCTTGTTGGCTGCCTCCATGATACCGGGGCCGCCGCCGGAGATGACAGAGAAGCCCGAATCCGAAAGCAGGCGGGACAATTGCTCGGTCAGCATGTAGTACTTCGACTCGGGGCGGACACGCGCCGAACCGAACAGGGTGACCGCCGGCTTGATCGCCGCCAGGCGTTCGGTGGCCTCGACGAACTCTGACATAATGCCGAAAATCCGCCAGGACTCGCGGGCCGTCGTATTTTTTAACAGCGCCTCGGTCTCCACACCCATCACCAGCTTATCGCTCTCGGTCACTTTATGCCTCTCTTGTTGTTGGTGGACGGTTCGTCCTATCTCTATCGCGCTTTCCATGCCCTGCCCGACCTGCGCAACAAAGCCGGCGAGCCGACGGGTGCCATCTACGGCGTCCTAAACATGCTACGTCGTCTGGAAAGCGACTACAAGGCTGACTACAAGGCCGTTGTCTTCGACCCCAAGGGCAAGACCTTCCGTGACGACTGGTATCCCGAGTACAAGGCGCACCGCCCGCCGATGCCGGACGACCTGCGCGCCCAGATCGAGCCGATCAATGCCGCCATTCGTGCCGCAGGCTGGCCGGTGCTGACCATAGACGGCGTCGAGGCCGACGACGTGATCGGCACACTGGCCACCCAGGCCGCCGCAGCGGACATCGAGACCCTGATTTCGACCGGGGACAAGGATTTGACCCAGTTGGTGAGCCCAAAGATCCGCTGGTTCAACACGATGAGCAACGAATTGCTCGATGAAGCCGGCGTCGAGGCCAAGTTCGGTGTGCCGCCGAACCGCATCATCGATTACCTGGCACTGGTCGGCGACACGGTCGACGGCGTGCCCGGCGTGCAGAAATGCGGACCGAAGACGGCCGTCAAATGGCTGACCCAATTCGGATCGCTGGACAACATCGTGGCCAATGCGGCCGATATTAGCGGCGTGGTCGGCCAGAACCTGCGTGACCACCTCGATTTCCTGCCTTTGGGAAAGAAGCTGGTCACCGTCGTCTGCGACCTGCCGGACCTGCCGGCCCCCGCCACGCTGACGGCGACCCCGCCCGACACCGCGATGTTGCGCGAGCTGTACACCCGCTACCAGTTCCGTACCTGGCTGAACGAAATCGACGGCCCCGGGGCAGCCGCCGGCGTCCCGGCACAAACGGTCGGCATCGCGGACACCCCGCCCCCGGCCGAAAAGATGGCCGTTCATTACGACACGGTGCTGACCTGGGCCCAGTTCGACGCCTGGCTAACCAAGATCGAAGCCGCCCCACTGACTGCGCTCGATACCGAAACCAACAGTCTCGATTCGTTTGAGGCGCGCATCGTCGGCATTTCGTTGTCGGTGAAGCCGGGCGAAGCCGCCTACATCCCGGTCGCCCATACCGCTCCCGGCGTGGCCGAGCAACTGCCGCGCGACGACGTGCTAGCCAGGCTCAAGTCCTGGCTGGAATCCGCCGCCCACCCCAAGGTGCTGCAGAACGCCAAGTACGACCAGCACGTATTCGCCAATCATGGTATCGCGCTGGCCGGCATCGCCCACGACACGATGCTGCAGAGCTACGTCATCGAGTCCGACAAGGGCCACGATCTCGGCCAACTGTGCAGCCGCCACCTCGGCCTCGACACCATCGCCTACGAAGACCTCTGCGGCAAGGGCGCCAAGCAGATCACGTTCGATCAGGTCGATATCGAGCGCGCCGCCACCTATGCTGCCGAGGATGCCGACGTGACGCTGCGCGTCCATGACGTGCTGCATCCGCAATTTGCCAACGAACCCGGCCTCAGCCGCATCTACCACGACATCGAAATGCCGGCCCGCCAGGTGATTTGGCGGATCGAGCGCAACGGCATCCTGGTCGACCCCGACTTGCTGGCCCGGCAAAGCCACGAGATGGGCCAGAAGATCATGGCGCTGGAAACCCAGGCCTACGAACTGGCCGGCCAGCCGTTCAATCTCGCCTCGCCGAAGCAACTGGGCGACATCTTGTTTAACAAGCTCGGCCTGCCGGTCAAGAAGAAGACCGCCACCGGCGGCCCGTCGACCGATGAGGAAGTGCTGACCGAACTGGCGCTCGACTATCCGCTGCCCAAGCTGCTGCTCGAACACCGCAGCCTGTCCAAGCTGAAAGGCACCTACACCGACAAGCTGCCGCGCATGGTCAATGCACAGACCGGGAGAGTACATACTCACTTCTCCCAAGCCGCCGTCGTCACCGGGCGCCTGGCGTCAAGCGACCCCAACCTGCAGAACATCCCGGTGCGTACCGAGGAAGGCCGACGCATCCGCACCGCCTTCATAGCCCCCGCTGGCAGCAGCATTGTCTCGGCCGACTATTCGCAGATCGAGCTGCGCATCATGGCCCATCTGTCCGGTGACGAACGCCTGCGCGATGCCTTCGCCCATGGTGAGGATGTGCACCGGGCGACGGCAGCGGAAATCTTCGGCGTCACGCCGCTCGAAGTCGGCCCCGACCAGCGCCGCGTTGCCAAGAGCATCAACTTCGGCCTGATCTACGGCATGAGCGCCTTCGGCCTTGCCCGCCAGCTCGGGTTGGAACGCAGCGCGGCGCAGACCTACATTGACCGCTACTTCGCCCGCTATCCCGGCGTTGCCCAGTACATGGAAGAAGCCCGCCAGACGGCGCGTGACAAGGGCTACGTCGAAACCGCCTTCGGCCGCCGCCTGTGGTTCCCGGAAATCCGCTCCAGCCAGGCCATGCGCCGCCAGGGCGCCGAACGCGCGGCGATCAACGCGCCGATGCAGGGCACCGCCGCCGACCTGATCAAGCTGGCCATGGTGGCTGTGCAGAACTGGCTGGAAAAAACGGCAATGCAGTCCAAGCTGGTTCTGCAGGTGCACGACGAACTGCTGCTCGAAGTTCCGGATGCCGAACTGATCGATGTCCGCACCCACCTGCCGAAGCTGATGAGCCAAGTGGCTGAACTGAAGGTACCGCTGGTCGTCGAAGTTGGGGTCGGACCGAACTGGGAAGCGGCGCACTAGGCGCCTTCGAGTTCCCGTACTGCCGATTCAACCTGATCAACGCTGATATCAGCCACCGCAAAGCTGATTGGCTGCAACAGCCTATGCTGGGCGCCCCACGGATACCAGCGGGTGCGTTTAGCTTCGGAATTCTCGAACAGCGCGACCGTCTTCAGATCGAGTGCGGCCGCCAGATGCATGGCACCGCCATCGGCGCCAACAAAACCGTCGCATAGCGACAGCGCAGCAATCAACTCCTCAAGCCGTTCCGTTACCACCGGCACTACGCCTTTGTCGCGGCAGGCAGCCAGCACCTGCGCCGCCTTTTCGTCATCCCCCGGGTGCGCCGGGTGATTGGCCGGCCCGGGCGACCAGAACAACACGAACCCGCTTTCCGGCGAGGCCAGGCGCTCGATCAACTCGATATATTTTTCGGCTGGCCAGCGCCGGGTTTTCTCGCGTGCACTCAGATGAATGGCCCAGATGGTCCGACCTGCCAGCTCGGCCAGTTTCGGACGCATGGCAGCGACCACTTCAGGCACCGGCGTCAGCTGCAACGGGCCAAGTGCTGGCTGGATACCCAGCGGGGCCAGCAGCTTGCCAACCGCCTCGACCTCATGGAACGGTGCTCCCGGCTTGTCGCTGATAATCTGTCGAGCACCGACCAGACGGGCATAGCGGTCGCCCCCCGGGGAGGCGACGATGGCCGCATCGATGCCCTTGCGGCGCAGTTTCCACAACAGCCCGGCCGTCTCCAGCCAGATCGCCAGCTTGCTCTCGCCCGGACCTCGATGCTTGGCCTTGCGATAGGCAAATACGTCATTCACATCCGGATTGCCGCGCATCACCGCGACGTTGTATTGATTGACCAGCATACCGATCCACGCATCGGGCATGGCCTTGCGCAAGGCC
>CAMKYP010000292.1 GCA_946477505.1 uncultured Dechloromonas sp.
CTCCGCCATGCGAACCGCCGACTCCTCGCAAGAGTTTTTCAAAAAATCCCATAACAGCCTCCGTATTTGAGTGGAAGAATGGGTGACCGACGGTTTATGCCGAATCCGGCACGGAGCCCCCGGTCACGAACAGAAAACGCTAGGCTTCAGATGGCTCGTCTATCGATTTCGTGAAGTCCTCCTCGTCGGCGTCTTTGCCGTGAGCAAGGCGGTATAGAAGCGGCAACACGAGAAGCGTCAGCGCCGTCGACGACAAGATTCCACCAATCACCACGGTGGCAAGCGGGCGTTGGACTTCCGCACCGGTACCTGTCGCAATCGCCATGGGGACAAAACCGAGCGAGGCGACCAATGCCGTCATCAGCACAGGACGCAATCGGGTCAGCGCCCCTTCGTGAATGGCATCATCCAGGGAGCGACCTTCTTCACGCAAATTACGGATGAAGGAAATCATCACGAGGCCGTTCAGCACCGCTACACCCGACAAGGCGATAAAACCGATGCCTGCCGAGATCGAGAGCGGAATATCCCTTAGCCAAAGTGCGACAATGCCGCCTGTCAGCGCAAACGGAATGCCTGTAAACACCAGCAACCCATCTTTCACGTTCCCGAACATCGCGAATAGCAGCGTGAATACCAACAGCAAGGCCACGGGTACGACGATCTTGAGACGTTTCGAGGCCGATTCCAGCTGTTCGAAAGTTCCGCCCCAGGCCGTCCAGTAGCCGCTTGGAATCTTGACCTCGGCTAGACGGCTCTGAGCCTCGCCAACGAAGGAACCGATATCTCGTCCTCGAACATTGGCACTAACAACAACGCGACGCTTGCCGTTTTCCCGGCTAACTTGGTTCGGACCCGGTGCGAGTTCGAGACTGGCGACTTCCCCTAATGGGATGTAGGTCGTGCGTACATCAACCCCATTCCCAGCAGAAGCCCCCTTCGGCAAAGCAATCGGCAAACGCTTTAGCGATTCGAGATCTGAACGCAGGCTATCCGGCAAACGTACGACAATATCGAAGCGTCGGTCACCTTCAAACATGGTTCCAGCCTCTCGACCACCAATTGCTGTCGAGATCGCATCCTGGACATCACCAATATTGAGTCCATAGCGCGCCGTTTTCTCCCGGTCAATATTCACGGTCAGCATAGGCAAGCCCGTCGTCTGCTCGATCTTGACCTCGGAAGCACCCGGGATTTTTTCCAATACAGCAGAAATTTTGCTGGCCGTATCGTTCATTACATCCATGTCGTCACCGAATATTTTGATGGCAACATCGCTGCGTACCCCGGAGATCAGCTCATTGAAGCGCAACTGGATCGGCTGGGAAAACTCATAGGTATTCCCCGGCAGTCTTCCAACGGTCTTTTGGATAGCTGTCAGCAGTTCATCCCGTGATTTCCGTGGCTCCGGCCATTCCGCTTCAGGTTTCAACATGATGTAGCCGTCCGAAATATTGGGAGGCATCGGATCTGAGGCGATTTCGGCCGTTCCCGTTCTCGCGAAAATCCTGTCGATTTCCGGATACTCCGCCTTGAGCCCCTTTTCCAACTGTTGCTGCATGGCTACTGACTGCGAAAGACTGGTTCCTGGAATACGCAGTGCCTGAATCGCGAAGTCGCCTTCATTCAGGCTCGGTACGAACTCACTCCCCATGCGCGTAGCGACCAAGCCAGAGAGAAGAACCATCACCGTCGTGAAGACCAGGACTACCGGCTTGTTCGCCATGACACCAGCCAGAACGGGCTCATACCAGCGCTTGGCTGCCCGCATCAGGAAGTTTTCCTTTTCATCCACCTTTTCACCGATAAACAGTGCGACTGCTGCGGGAATAAAGGTGACGGAGAGGATCATGGCACCTACGAGCGCGGTGACCACGGTGAAAGCCATAGGGTGGAACATTTTTCCTTCGACGCCGGTGAGCGCGAAGATCGGCAGATAGACAATCATGATGATGAGCTGACCGAATAGCAGCGCTCGGCGAGCCTCTTTCGAAGCGGCAAAGACTTCGTGGAAGCGCTCGGTCCGGGTCAATGGTCGCCCGTGATGTGCCTGGGCGTGGGCCAAACGGCGAACACAGTTCTCCACAATGACGACTGCACCATCGATGATGATCCCGAAGTCAAGAGCGCCGAGGCTCATCAGGTTGGCACTAATCTGGTAGGTCACCATCCCCGAAAAGGTAAACAGCATGGAGAGCGGGATCACCATGGCGGTGATTACAGCCGCCCGCATGTTGCCGAGGAACAGGAACAGAATGACGATGACCAGGATCGCCCCTTCCAGAAGGTTCTTCTTGACGGTATTGATCGCTTTGTCCACAAGGACGGTGCGGTCATAGACTGTCACTGCCTTGATGCCTTCCGGCAGATTGCGGTTGATTTCGACCATTTTCTGGTCGACCGCTCGTGAGACGGTGCGACTGTTCTCGCCAATCAACATGAACACGGTACCCAGAACGACTTCACGCCCGTTGTCAGTGGCGGCACCAGTACGTAGCTCGCGACCGATGCCAACATCGGCCACGTCGCGGATACGGATCGGCACGCCCTGGACATTGCCCAGGATGACGTTACGAATATCCTCGATGCTACGCACTTGGCCAGGAGCACGAATCAGATACTGTTCGCCGCGCTTCTCGATATAACCGGCGCCGACGTTGCTGTTGTTGCGGTCGATGGCGATTACCACGTCCTGAAGTGTCAGGCCGTAGGAAGCCAGCTTTTCCGGGCTGGGTGCTACCTGATACTCTTTGGCAAAGCCACCAATCGAGTTGATTTCAGTCACGCCTGTCACGTTGCGCAGTTGCGGCTTGATGATCCAATCTTGTATTTCGCGCAAATCAGTCGGTGTATAGGGAGTGCCATCCGGCTTTTTGGCGCCGTCCTCTGCTTCTACCGTCCAGAGATAGATTTCACCCAGGCCAGTAGAGATGGGCCCCATTGCCGGCGCTATTCCGGCAGGGAGTTTTTCCTTGGCTTCCTGAATCCGCTGATTGACCAGTTGGCGGGCAAAATAGATATCCGTTCCATCCTTGAAAATCACCGTAACCTGCGACAAGCCGTAACGCGACAGGGAACGGGTCTGCTCCAGGTGAGGTAGGCCGGCCATGACTGTCTCGACCGGAAAGGTCACGCGCTGCTCGACTTCGAGCGGTGAATAGCCCGGCGCTGCCGTATTGATCTGTACTTGAACATTCGTGATATCGGGTACTGCGTCAATCGGCAGGCGCTGGTAGTTATAGACTCCCAAGCCGGCCATGCCGAGGACGGCCAGTAAGACCAGCCAGCGGTGTTCGATGGCGAGGCGGATGATGCGTTCAAACATGTTGTTCTCCCTCGCCTCAGTGGCTGTGCTCGGCGCTACCCTTGCCGAGTTCCGACTTCAGGACGAAGCTGCCTGACGCTGCATAAGGGGTTCCTGCTTTCATTCCACTAACCACTTCGATGAATTTGCCATCCGAACGGCCCAATGTCACCGGTTGTGCAACGAAACCGTCAGGCACCTTGATGAAAACGACGCTCTTGTCACCAAGCGTCTGGATAGCTTCGGTTAGAACGCTGACTGGAACTTCGGCTTCACTGGAAACGACTTCGATATTTACGAACAATCCAGGACGCCAAGCCATCTTCGGGTTGGCCAAAGTGACCCGCGCTTTGGCCGTGCGCGTATCCTGCCCGAGCAATGCGCCCACGTAGGAGATGCTGCCTTCGGCTTTCGAGTCGAAGGCAGTTGCCTTGACAACGACCTTTTCACCAACCCGGATGACGTTCAAATCCTTGGCAGGAACGACAATTTCCGCCCATACGGAAGACAAGTCGGAAATCGTGAAGATACTGGCATCTTCCTTGACTGCCTCGCCAAGCGCGATGTGTTTCTCAACGATCATGCCGTCGAAAGGTGCGCGGATTTCATAACGATTGAGACTGCCCGAAACCGTGGCACCGGCACCCAGCGCAATCAACTTTTGCTGGCTGTTGGCAACGGCGATTTCGGCTTCCCTTAAAGTTTGCTGGGCTTGCAGGTAGTCTTGTTCGGCAGAGATTTTTTCTTCCCAGAGCTTCTTCTCTCGCTCATAGGTCGATTTGGCGAGCGAAAAGCGTTTCTGTGCTGCCAGAAGTTCGCTGCGTTGTTCCGAAAGGCCAGTGCTGGCGATCACAGCCAGAATCTGACCGCGCTTGACCGTTTGTCCCAGATTGGCAGGAACACTCTCGACGACTCCGGCAAGACGAGGTACGACATGCGCGGTACGGTCCTCGTTAAACCGGATTTCGCCGGGAAGCTGAGCCGCTGTTTTGATTTTGGCGGGAGTGGCCCTCTGGATACCGATGGCAGCAGCTTTAACTTGCTCGTCCGTTAGCTCGATTTTTCCTTCTTCCCGGGTATCGATGAACAGGAATGGGGTGTTTCCCATTAGCACCGATATGGAAGCTTCGAACACATGCGGCTCTGCAATTCGGCTGGTACTCTTCAGATAGTCTTTCTCGGCTGAAAAAAGGACTTCCTGCTTCTCTTCACCCGGTCGCGTCAGTGTTATCGAGACTTTTGCTGCAGTTGGTGCAAGCGGCTTTCCTTCCTGGAACAACCAGACACGGAAACCTGGCTCACCACCATCTTCGGACAACAGCAATTCCAGACCAAAACCATCCTCGGTAAAAAGCTTGCCACCATGCGGCCCCGATTGGGGCTCATCCTCATGGTGCTCTGCATCTCCATGTTCTTTGGCATGCTCGTGACCATCGCCAGCTTTGCTGCCATGATGCTCGGCATCGGCATGCCCCTTGGCTTCTGCATGGCTGGCGTGTTCATGCTGTTCTCCAGCAGGTTGGGAAGTACTGCCCCCCAGTATCCAAGTGCCGGCGACAATTCCTGTCGCCAAAATCACGGCAATGGCGATCCCTTGCTTTCTGGTGAGATTGAAAGTGTTCTTGTTGAAATTCATTTTCACGACGCGCTCCTACGGACGGCTGGGTACGGCAGTTGGCATTGAATCGATGGAGCCCAGGACGCGCTCCAGTTCGGCCGCGGTCCGATGAGCATCGGACAAACTTCTCAGGTATTGGGCTCTCGCCTGAAAGAAGGTGCGTTGGGCATCCAATACTTCCAGAAAACTGAATTTCCCCAGCTCAAATCCTTTGCTGGCGGCCTCATAGGCGCTACGGGCGCCCGGCATGATTTCGCTTTGCAAGGCTTGTGCTTCAACAACCAGGGCTTTTAGACGTTCCTCGTTTTGTGTTACCTCCGTACCCAAACGAACCTCGGTAACACTGAACTCGTCCCGTGCCTTGTCGGCTCGACGCTGCGCCTCAAGCACATTGCCCTGATTACGGTCGAAGATTGGGAAGGGAATTGAGACACCCAC
>CAMKYP010000293.1 GCA_946477505.1 uncultured Dechloromonas sp.
CGTCATTTTCTCAAATTGCGCTGCATGATGGGCGCTTATGCAGAGTTTCCTTAGTTGTAAGTGATCGGATTGCATTTGAATCAGGCGGCGCAAGTGCTCAAACTATAGAACAAGGCCGCACATCGCCAATGCAATCTTGTTTTGGAGCATGATTGAATCTGTTTTTTGATGGCAGGCGATTTCAAATAATCAGATGTATCCGGGGCGCTGCGTAAAATGAATGACAGAGCTTCGACACCAGATCCAATCCACTGTCGGCTGCTATCGATTTACGTTTGTCAGCCCAGCCAAAGTGATCCCGATCGTCAAATTATCGATCTCATTCGTCACATACAGCCGTATGCCATGATCAAAGAATAACGATAACCATTTGGAGACAGTAGCATCACGGTATCGACAATGGCATCAAGCGATATGCTAAAATCAACAATATTATTTCTGAGTGGCCTCTAACGCGTGCCACCCATAATGCATCGAATCCTTCGGGTCCCGATAACTGGGGGTCTGCACCCGCGGCAAGCAATAGCCGTGCGATTTCTGTATATCCCTTGTTAGCAGCTACGAATAGTGGAGAATCCCCTCCTCTGGAGGGGATATTTGCATTGGCACCGTTACCGAGGAGAAACGTGACAACATCGGCGTGACCATTGAGGGTTGCCCAGAATAACGGAGTCCAACCGTATCTATTCGGAAAGTCGACATTTGCACCTTGTTTCAACATTTCAGCGGCAACATCAAAATGCTTTCCATGAATAGCATAGAAGAACGGACTGCAACCAATTTCGTCCAGTCTGTTCAACTCAATTTTCTCCGAAAGCAGTTTGCGGAGAAGAATAAAGTCACCATGCCGAACCGCCTGCAGAAATTCTTCCATCATGTGATCGGTCTTGGCTCTTTCCATGCACAACCCAATTTATTTATAGCCCAATGCTACATCACGGCGGCGGATGTCCCATTTGAATATCATCGCAAATGAAGCCTTCAGCGATATTGCCTTGTGATTATTTCAAAGGTGAAAATAAAGATAGCCTCCACCGATTCTCGGAAAAATAAGTGGTGATCCGATTACCGACAATATCCTCGACATCAGTGACCCTTCTGAATCGAGGTCATTTACCCGATCCTGAGCACCTATTCCCAAGCCGAGCACCCCAAAGAGAAGCATTGAAATTATTGCAATTCGCATTTTTAATTTTCCGATGACGGCTGATCAACCAAGATTCGCTATTCAACCGGAATGCCCGTAAGTTGACGATGAGCATCGGCAAGTTGATGGGCTCTTTTGCAGCATTGGCAAATTGGTCACGCAGGGCTCGGCAATGCGCAATCATCGATGCCAAATCCTCCTTGGGACGGGGGGGTAGGAAATGGACATCTTTTCATGCCGGCAACGACAACACCAAATTTAGATTTCATTTTTTGTCTCCTCGCAAGCCCTTTATAGGGGGTAGAATGAACCTTGCGAGCTGTCGAGAACATGGCGGAAAAATTACTGCTTGGTTGGAAATTTGTCAGAGTGTTGCAAACCAAGGTAACTACCTAGTGTGCTGGCAATTGACCCGTACAATTGCTTCAGCGCCAAGAACACTGATCTCTTCTCCTCTCGTATCCAGCTTCTGAAACTCGCCACTGGTTGTTATGCCGGAGATTAAATTCCTTGGACAGGATACTTCGTACTTGGCCGATTACCGACGGTGTCCTCCGAACACACCGCAATAGATCTGACACTGCGGAATCGAATGGGTAGCGATCAAGCGATCGGTCGTTCGCGGGGCGGGCTGAGTACCAAGGTTCATGCTTGTGTCGATACCTTGGGCAACCCAGTTCACCTGATCCTGACAGCCGGCCATGTGGCCGATGTCACACAAGGGGCTGCCTTGGTTGAGGCCAATCAGACCGGCGCAGTCATCGCCGATAAAGGTTACGACAGCGATGCCTTGGTCGACATTATCGAAGCCCCTGGTGCCGAAGTGATCATCCCGCTTCGCAGCAATTGCAACAACCAGCGCAAAGTCGACTAGCACCGCTACAAGGCACGAAACCTCGTTAGCGTAGATTGACCAGTGTCTGAAGTAGCTGGTCCTGTGTCTTGATCGATTGGGCGTTGGCCTGGTAGCTGCGCTGTTGGGTAATGAGCTTGACGAGTTCGGCGGTTAAATCAACATTGGACTCTTCCACCGTCGACGAAGACAGAACACCCAGATTGGAGGTATTAGGCGCACCGACCAAGGCCGGTCCGGAAACAGAAGTCTCACTCCACTGATTGTTGCCGAGCGCCTGCAGGCCGTTCGGATTGGTGAAATTGGCCAGCACGATCTGCCCTTGGGCAAAAGTCTGCCCATTGCTGTAGCGCCCCTGAATGATTCCATCTGAGCCAACCGAAAGCCCGACCAGATTCCCCGCCGCGTAGCCATCCTGTTCCAGGCGATTGGTACCGAATGCACTACCGAATTGGGTCGTACCTGCGAAATCGACCGGAAAGCTTTGTACGGCCAGGGCACCATTGCCCGTCGGCTGGCCGAGACTCTGCATGACACCTAGCATATTGACTGAGACATTCATCGGACTCCCGGCCGTGATCGTACCGGTCGGCCCAAATGTCAGGGTCCCGATTGGGCCACCACCCGGGGTAATGTTCTGATTTGTCGTTCCGTCAACATTGGCATAGACATCCCACTCACCAGCATTGGCCGTCTTGCGGAAATAGTAAGTCATGGTTTGGGCATTGCCCAACGTGTCGTAGATCGACAAAGCCGTGGAATAGTTATAGGTCTGCGGATCGGGCGTAAATGCTGCCAAGCCGCCAGCTATGCCGCCGTCCACCCATGGCAAGGCGGGAACTGTCTGACGAGAGTCTAGGTTCAGATTGGCCTTGACCCCGTTGAAGACACTACTGGCATTAAGTCCCGTCGCCTGGGGCGCGAGATCCGATGCCGAAATCTGTAAAGGCTGCGGCGATGAGGGTACGATGATTCCAGCCTGGGCACGATAGCCGGTTAATCGCATAGCCTGATCATTGACGACAAAACCGTTTTTGTCGAGATGGAACTGCCCGTTTCGGGCGTAGGTTGTAGCTCCGTCCTGATCCATACGGAAGAACCCAGTACCATTAATCGAGATATCCAGTGGATTGTTGGTCGACGTGATATTGCCCTGGGTAAATTGCTGCTGGATCGATGCAATGTTGACGCCGATACCGACCTGACTAGCACCAGAGCCATTCAGCGATGCAGCATAAACATCCCCAAAATTTGTCGTGGATGCCTTAAAGCCCACGGTGTTTGCATTTGCGATATTATTGCTAGTTGAATCAATTGCCTTGGTAGCGCTATTGAGGCCACTCAGTGCTTGCTGAAATGCCATTTATCCTACCTCGCTTAGTGAGAATTCTTCAATTCGCTGAAGGCGCCCCGCATACAAGCAACTCCGCCTGGCCTAACATCCACAATTGACAGAGTCGCCCGGCAAAGGCACAAGCATCATCACAGCAGCCACTAAAAATCTTCAACAACACCTTTTCTGCGCGGCAATAGTGCTCATGAACGCGAGGACTATGCTCTTGTGCAGCTGTCAATTGCGTGTCCAGCCGCTTACATTTGCGTCATAGATCAGTAAGACTTCAGTACTCCGCCTTCCTCGACATGTAAATCCGCAGCAAGCAGATAATGGGAATGATGGATTTGTAACCGAATCTATGACCTCATTTGTTGTTTCTTCCTCTTGCATGAAGCACCTGGAGCTTTGTCAACACGCAGTGGCAGCACGAGATCATGGATTACGCCAGCCTTCCGGAGCATACGTGGCAACAGCAGACTTATTTTGGCGAGGATAGGGACCCATACTTCCCTACGGCGTGCTCGACCAAATACACCCCAGCCGCCAATTGCGGCCAGGATCAATGTTAATAACAAGCGCGAGGTGACGCAGCGGAGCCTTGGTGTGTATTATTATTCCGCGAAGCCTATGGGTAGCAATCCCCAGACACTGCTCCAGCCGTCAAACCTTCTTTCCCATCGGTCACAAACTGCCATTTTTCAAGGCTTTGGAAATACTGAAGACCGGTTTCAGCCCCGATCCAAAACGAATGATTGCGTCCTGCTGGTTCCGGAGCTCGCCGTAAGGCAGATACCTGAAATTCAGTTCCCCAATTTTTGAAAATGCCGGCCGTTGAATCTGTTGTCTCACATCATTTTCACGACCATCCGGAGCCACCAGGAATAGTGCATCGCAAGAATCAAGGCCACTGCCGTAGGCAAGGTCGAGAAGGCGGACAATTCCGGAATAAATTGAGGTCGTATGTTCGACCTCGAATGCGGCAACAACCTTTCCGCTGCTAGGCTCCAACCAGACGACATCGATCAATCTGATGGAGTCCGCGCCCGGCTGGCCGGCCAAGCCATCAGGGAGCATCGCCAGGCAACCGTCCCCCAGGACACCATTGCCATGTGGGCGATTGCGGTCATTGGCGGCGATCCAGACGGAAAACCCCAAGGCCATTCCGATGTCGCGCAGGCTTCCTTGTACCTGGGTATGGGTTTGGTCATTCCCTTCGGCTGAGGCAATGGCTTTTTGCTGCGCTGCAGTCTCTTCGCGAACCCAGGCCAAATCCTGTCGCCAAATTCGCTCTGCCTCCGCGTTTCCATCGATGGGTGGCGCCGTATAGCGTCCCGAACCGATATCGAACAGCAGACCGGCAACCGCTCCAAGATCATTCGACAGGAGCTGACGGTGCTCGGCATTGAGCGCGATGATGCCTTGGCGCATGGTCAGGTAGTGATCCCACCTGCCCAACTTGACCTTGGAACCGGTCAAGGCATTGTAACCATTGACGATGGCGGTATTGAAGGGCGGGACCAGGGTTGGATGGCTGAAATACAGCAGATTGGCGACTGCCGGACCCAGTCCCTTAATGTTCAAGGCATCGATATCATTGATGGCCTGGATGATCCCATCGACGCTGTCACAACAGTTGCACGAGTGCAGCAGGCGAGCAAACGCTCGTTGGTTCTCCCGGTGCTCATAGATATCGGGAATGCGCAGTTTGGGCTTCCACAGGAAGGCGTGATCGGCGCCTTTGAAAATCTGCCGTTGTTCGGCCACCGAGGCAACGACCGTTTCCAGGGACGAACCGCGGTAAGCATTGCCAAAGCTATCTGCCTCGATGTCTCTGACGACCTCCGCGATGCCCCGACGGATGGAGCGAAAATTCTTCAAGCGCTCCGTCCATAGAAACCAAGTTGAATAAGTGCTGTGCGGATCATCCTTCCAGCGCGCAATCAGGTCGCTGATCTGGCTATTCATGGTCATGGCCATCTATGAAAACAGCAACTCTATCGG
>CAMKYP010000294.1 GCA_946477505.1 uncultured Dechloromonas sp.
TCTGAAGCTGCGCCCGGCGGCCTTGCTGACGCCGGTCATCGGCCTGATGAAGGGCCTGACCGATCCAGTGGTCGGGCTGTTGATGGGCCAGACGGCAGAAAACCTCGCTTGGCGCTTCGGCATCGACCGCCGGCAGATGGATGAATTTGCCGTGCGCAGCCACCAACGCGCGCTAGCCGCTCGCGCGGCGGGCAACTTCGCCGAAATCGTGCCGGTGGTGGATGCGCAGGGCAAGGTCTACGCCGAAGACGATGGCGTGCGCGCCGATGCTAGCATGACCGGCATGGCCAAGCTCAAGCCTTTCTTCGACAAGAAATACGGCAACATCACCGCCGCCAACAGTTCGCAGATCACTGACGGGGCCGCCTGGGTGCTGCTCGCTTCGGAAGAGGCGGTCCAGAAATGGGGCCTCAAGCCGCTTGGCAAGATTGTCGATAGCCAGTGGTCCGGCCTGGAGCCGGAGCAGATGGGCCTCGGCCCGGTACATGCCTCGACGCCCATCCTGCAGCGCCACGGCTTGACGTTGGCCGATGTGGACTATTGGGAGCTCAACGAAGCTTTCGCGGCACAGGTTCTCGGTTGCCAGGCTGCCTGGAAGGACGAAACCTACTGCCGCGAGCAGTTAGGCCTTGAGGGGGCTTTCGGCAGTATTGCCGACGACCGTCTCAACGTCGATGGCGGCGCCGTATCGATCGGCCATCCGGTCGGTGCTTCGGGGGCGCGCATCGTCCTCCACCTGCTGCACGTGCTGCACCGGAACAAGGCGAAACGGGGCGTCGCGACGATTTGTATCGGCGGCGGCCTGGGTGGCGCCATGCTGGTCGAAAGCCTGAACTGAGATGCGTATCGGTATCGTGGTGGACTCGGCGTGCGACCTGCCGCGCGCGTTCCTCGACCAGCACGGCGTATTGGTCATGCCGATCACCCTGCGCATCGGCGATGCCCTGGTCGAAGATCGCCGCCATCCGGATGAAACGCTGGCTTTTTACGGTCGCCATCTGGATCGGAAAAGCGAGGATTTCGCCGAGTCGATCCCCTATTCGGTATCGCAGATCGAAAGCCTCTTCCTCGAGCGGCTGGTCCTCGATTACGACTACGTGTTCTGCCTGACCATCACCAGCACGCGCAGCCCGATCTTCGACCACGCCATGCAGGCCTCGCGCGCCATCCTGACCAAATACAAGGCCATTCGCCGCGAGGCGGGTATGGAGGAGCGCTTCGGGCTGGCCGTGTTCTCGACGCGCAACCTGTTCACCGGCCAGGCCGTGCCGGTCGCGGAGGCCGTACGCCTCATCCGCCAGGGCGGCTTGCCCAGCGAAATCGGTTCCCGCCTGAAATTCTTGATTGATGAAACGCATACCTATCTGGTGCCGGCCGACTTGTTCCATATCTACAAGCGGGCATCCAAGAAGGGCGATACCAGCCTGAGCTGGGGCTCCTACACGCTCGGCTCCTGGCTGGACGTCAAGCCCATCCTGCACTGCCATCGCGACGTGACGACCACGGTCGACAAGGTGCGTGGTTTCGAGGCGGGCGTCGAGCAGTTGTTCGACCGGGCCGTGCAGCGCATCCAGGAGGGGCTGGATGCGCCGAACGTCTGTCTCAGCTACGGCGGTTCGCTGTCGGTCGTCGGGCGTTTTCCCGGTTATGCCCGCTTCGCCAAGGCTGCGGAGGATAACGGGGTGCAAATTCTGGTGTCGCCGATGAGCAAGACGGCGGCCGTCAATGTCGGGCCGGGCGCCCTTTCGCTGGCCTTCGCCGCGAAGGGCCACCGCGCCCACTAAGGACAAATGCAATGAATGTGAATCTTCAACACTGGACGCTGGCGGTCGATGCGCAAGGCATCGCGACGGCAATCCTGGACAAGGCTGGCGAGTCCGCCAATTCGCTGTCGGCCGAGGTGCTGAGCGAGTTTTCGTCCATTCTCGACCAGTTGGACGTCTATCCGCCCAAGGGGCTGATCGTTCGTTCCGGCAAGGAGGCCGGTTTCATCGCCGGGGCCGATATCAGCGAATTCTCCCAACTCGACACCCCGGAAAAGGGGCGGGCGCTGGTCGAGCGCGGCTGGGGGCTGTTCAATCGCCTCGAAGCGGTCAAGTATCCGACCCTGGCGCTGGTGCGCGGTCACTGCCTGGGCGGTGGCCTGGAACTGGCGCTGGCCTGCCGCTACCTGCTGGCGGTTGACGAATCCGGCACCAAGATGGGCCTGCCGGAAGTGATGCTCGGCATCTTCCCCGGCTGGGGCGGCATGCTGCGCCTGCCGCAGCGGGTTGGTCCGGCTGCGGCGCTGGACATGATGCTGACCGGTAAGACCATCGACGCCAAGCGGGCGAAGAAAATGGGGCTGGCCGACGACTGCGTTCCGCCGCGCGTGATGGAGCCGGCGGCGCGCCAGTTGCTGCTTTCTGGACAGCCGCGCCGGCCGCTGCCGCTGATGCAGCGGTTGATGAACGGGCCCTTGAAGGGCGTCGTCGCCAACGGAGCGCGCAAGCAGGTCGCCAAAAAGGCGCGGCCGCAGCACTATCCAGCGCCCTATGCCATCATCGATTTGTGGCAAAAACACAATGGCAATGCGCTGGCTGCTCCAGAGGTCATCGACCGCATCATTTCCTCGCCGACGGCCCGCAACCTTGTTCGCGTTTTCCATCTGCAGGAGCGGATGAAGGGCTTTGGCAAGGATTCGAACTTCACGGCGCGGCGCGTTCATGTGATCGGCGCCGGCGTCATGGGCGGCGATATCGCTGCCTGGTGCGCCCTGCGCGGCATGACCGTGACCCTGCAGGACCAGACGCTGGAACGCATCTCGCCGGCCTTGAAGCGCGCCCATGCCTTGTTTGCCAAGAAGCTGCGCGAACCGCTGAAGATTCGCGCCGCCTTCGACCGACTCATCCCAGACCCCCAGGGTGACGGCGTGCCGCATGCCGACGTGATCATCGAAGCTATTTTCGAGAATGTCGAAGCCAAACATGCCCTGTTCCGCGCCATCGAACCGCGCATGAAGCCGCAGGCGGTGCTGGCGACAAATACCTCGAGCCTCAAGCTGGAGGATCTGCGTACCGTGCTCGCCAGACCGGAGCGACTGGTCGGCATCCACTTCTTCAACCCGGTATCCATGATGCCGCTGGTTGAAGTCGTCGAAGCCGAGGGGGGCGATCCGGCGGCGCTGCTGGCAGCCTGCGCCTTCGTCAAACAGATCGACAAGCTGCCGCTGCCGGTCAAGAGCGCGCCCGGTTTCCTGGTCAATGCCGTGCTTGCGCCCTACATGCTGGCTGCCATGCGTGCGGTCGACGAGGGCATCTCGCCGGAAACGGTCGACGAAGCCATGCTCGCCTTCGGCATGCCGATGGGGCCGATCGAACTGGTCGATACGGTCGGCCTGGATATCGCCATGGCTGCCGGCAAGCAGCTGGCGGGTGGTGCCGAAGCACCGAAATGCCTGCTCAGTCGCGTTGAAAAGAACATGCTCGGCAAGAAATCGGGGCAGGGCTTTTACGACTGGTCATCTGGCAAGGCTGCCAAGGGTAGCGCTGGCGCGGCGCCTGACGGACTGGCGGAAAGACTGGTCAAGCCACTGGTCGACCGCGTCGAGCAACTGGTTGCCGATGGTGTTGTTGCCGACCGCGATCTGGCCGATGGCGGTGTCATCTTTGGTACCGGGTTTGCTCCCTTTACCGGCGGTCCGCTGAACTATCGTGCAGCATTGCGCGGGTGATGTTGCTAAATCACAACAGGACGTTAATTTTTTTTTGATCAAACGGGATTTCAAACGTTTGTTTGAGTTTTAATTGATTCACCAAACCGGGGCCAGTTCCCCACACAATCACAACAGGAGACATACTGATGCAAAAAAGAATCACCATGCGCCTGATTCCCGCGCTGCTTGCAGTTTCGTTTTCGGGGGGCGCCTTCGCGGCTGCCTTTCAGCTGACCGGACAGAGTGCCTCCGGGGTCGGTATGGCGAATGCCGGTGCCGCCGCCGCCGCGGAAGATAGCAGCACCCTGTATTACAACCCGGCCGGGATGACCTATCTCTCCCAAGGGCACAACATCAGCTTCGCCACGACGCTATTGAGTCGCAGCACCCGCTTTACCGACGAAGGAACGGGTGGCTATCTTAACAACCCGGGTACCCCGCCGTTCTATGCAACTGGATTGGGGAAGGAAGTGGGTGGGAATGGCGGAAATGGCGGCGGGCTGCACGCAGTTCCGGCCTTCTACTATACCTATGCGTTGGCACCGCAGTGGCGTCTCGGTCTTGCTGTCAATCCGACTTTTGCGGATGAGACCGAGTACGACAAGGATTTTGCCGGCCGTTATTCCGGTTTGAGAACCAAAATCCGGATCGTCAATGTGAACCCCTCGATTGCTTACAAGGTGAATGACGCGCTGTCGGTGGCGTTCGGTATCAATTACGCCAAGGCTGACGTTGAATTCAACCAGGCGGTGCCGAGAGCCGGTCTGCCTGATGGCTCCGGTGCCTTGAAGGGGGATGCGACCGGCTGGGGATTTAACCTGGGCGCAATGTACCAGGTCACAAACGATACGCGCGTGGGTCTGAGTTATCGCTCCACGATCAAGTTCAATCTTGAGGGCGATAAAAACCAGACGGGGCAAGCGACCCGCGACATCTATGCCGACTTGACGACGCCGGATACCGCCTCCTTGGCGGTTCGTCACCAGTTCAACGATAAGTGGGCAATCCTTGCTGACTACACCTGGACAGGCTGGAGCAAGCTTCAGAAACTCGAGCCGGTCTATTCGGATGGCAGCCGTGCCGTGGCGCCATTGCGCTACAACTTCAAGGACACTTATCGGGTCGGTTTGGGTAGCACTTACCAATTGAACGATCAGTGGATGTTGCGAATGGGCGTCGCCTTCGACAAGGGTGCGGTTCCTGACAATGAATCCCGTACGATGACCGTGCCTGACCAGGATCGTACTTGGTTGTCGCTGGGGGCAAAATGGAAGATCACGCCGCAAGCATCGCTCGACATTGGTTATGCGCACATTTTTGTGAAGGATGCTTATACGGCGCGCAAGGTTTATAGCAGCGCGGCAGAAACGACGGTTGTGCAGACCATTCGCGGCAAGTTCGAAACTTCGGTCGATTATTTGTCGCTTCAACTGAACTATTCCTTCTGATTCAAAATCCTTGCGTCAATTTAATCCCCGGCTAGTCCGGGGATTTTTTTGCCTTTTTTCCGCAAAGCAGTTGACCGCAGGGTCGTCTTGTCTATAATTCAAACGTTCGTTTTATTTACGAAGTCTTAGAACGAGACCAAAGGAGAACCGCTTGAACAAGCTGATCGTGAAGAAAGCTGCCGTGCTTGGTGCC
>CAMKYP010000295.1 GCA_946477505.1 uncultured Dechloromonas sp.
CATCGGCGCCGATCTCGATCCCGATGATGCGCTCGATTTCGTCCGAGCGCGTCGAGTGGATGAGGACGGGAATGTCCGAGGTCTGGCGCAACTGGCGCAGCAGCTCGAGGCCATCGCAATCCGGCAGGCTGAGATCGAGAATGATGACATCCGGCGCCTGATCCAGCAGCGGCCACATGGCAGCGCCGGTAGCCGCGTGGATGCTTTCGATACCCGCTGTCGCCAGGGTCGCATTCAATACATGGCTGGTGCCGGGGTCATCTTCAACGATAAGCGCAGTCTGGCGCATGATTGTTTTATTGCTATCCCGAAAGAAGGGATTGTAATCGAAGGTAAACAAAAGGATGGGGTTTGCGATTCGTTAACACGGATCCGGAATACGGAGCGAGAATACGAGCCTGCCTCGTATTGGAAATGAATTTGGGATTTTTTTCGGAGTCCATGGTGGTTCCCGATTCTCTTGATGGATTTGATGTTTCCGCAGCGGTTGGCCGCATGCTGGATCAGCCGTCGCTGTGGTGGCAGGCCGTTGGCCTGTTCGTGGCGCATTTTGCCGACTGGGAGGCGGCTTGGCGGGATAGTATCGGCGACGACCCGCGCGAGCGGAAGCTGGTTCATGCCCTGCGCAGCGCGGCAGCCAATGTCGGCGCACATGAAATCGCGGCCAGCGCCGGGGCGCTTGAAGACTGTTTGCTGGCGCGTCTGGCGGGCGCTACCGAGGACGTTCCCGATGCCTTGCGCGCGCGCCTGCTGGCGGATTTTCGCCATGCCTGGCAGGTGGCCGCGGATGCCCTGGAGGCAAGCCTGCCAGAGAGCATGACACGATGAGCGGGCAGACTTCGGTTTCGCTGCGTACCAGGCTGGCACGGATCAATTTCACCGTTCTGGCGCTGGCAATCCTGCTGCTCACCGGTTTCGTCGCCTTTACCTCGGCCTGGATGAGCGTCAAGGGGCGGGTGGACGAGGTTTATCAGCGTATTGAGCTCCTGCGTGAAGGCACGCCCCCGGTCCTGCGCATTGCCGACGAATCGGCCGCCGCCGGTATGTTGGCGGCATGGCGGACCATGCCCTATCTGAAGCAGGTCGGCGTGTTTCGCGGGGACGGCTCGCTGCTCGCCCACTATGGCCGCGATGGGGAGTATCCGCCGGATTTTCTGAGTGATCCTGTCGCTGGCCATCACTATTCCTGGCGCCGTATCGATTTCCTGACCCCGGTCGAGGTGGGCGAACATTCCAAGGGCTGGTTGCAGGTCTCGGTCGATCTGGGGCAGTTGTATCGGCAATTGCTCGGCTATCTCGGGCTGATTCTGATCGAGATGCTGGCTGCCCTGGCCATCGCCCAGCATTTGCAGTCCCGGCTGGTCGGTCGGCTCGTCGAGCCGTTGCAGGAGCTGACCGGGCATATGGCCGACGTGTCGGTGGGACGGCTCGATGCGCGTGCCGCCGATAGTCCGGTGACCGAAATCGGGCAATTGGTGAACGGATTCAACCAGATGCTCGAGCAGATTCGCGAACGGGACCATTGGCTGTCGGCGCATCTGGGCAACCTGGAGCAGATCGTCGAGCAGCGCACGCGCGAACTGCGCCTGGCCAAGGAGGCTGCCGAGGCAGGCAGCCTGGCGAAGAGCGAATTCCTGGCGACGATGAGTCACGAGATTCGTACCCCGATGAACGGCGTTCTGGGTATGACCGAGTTGCTGCTTGATACGGAATTGACACCCAGCCAGCGTCAATTCGTCGAGGCCGTGGCGCACTCGGGGCAGCATCTGCTGGGGATCATCAACGACATTCTCGACTTTTCCAAGATTGAAGCCGGCAAGCTGGAACTCGATTCCGCCGATTTCGACCTGCGGGCCATGCTGGTGGAGTTGCAGGACATCTTTGCGCAATCGGCCGGGCGCAAGGGGCTGGAGCTGCTGTCCGATCTGCCGCCAGGGGAGAGTCTGGTGGTGCGTGGCGATGCGCTGCGCCTGCGCCAAGTGGTGACCAACCTGTTGGGTAACGCGATCAAGTTCACCGAGCGCGGCGAAGTCCTGCTGCGCCTCCAGGCAAGCGAGAGAGAGGGGGACCAGCTGGCGCTGGTGCTGACGGTCAGGGATACGGGGCCCGGCATACCGCTTAACGCCCAAAAACGGATATTCGAGCATTTCCAGCAAGCCGACGGCTCCACCACCCGCAAGTACGGCGGTACCGGGCTGGGGCTGGCGATCTGCCGGCGGCTGGTGGAGATGATGGGCGGGACGATCGAAGTCGAGAGCGTTCCCGACCACGGTGCGACATTCGTCGTCCGACTCGTCCTGCCCAGAGGCACCTTGCCGATTTTGGCCGGGCCACCCACGCGGCATCACGAGGCGTTGGCGGCGGATGGCGCGAATGTCGAGGCTTCCCCAAGACTGCGGGGGCGCGTGCTGATCGCCGAGGACAACGAGAGCAATCTGATCGTTGCACGCGCCCAGCTGCAGCGCCTCGGGCTCGAGGTGGTTGTCGCGGACGATGGGCAGCGGGCGCTCGACATCCTGGCGCAGGAGAGGGTTGATGCGGTGCTCATGGATTGCCAGATGCCGGTGCTGGACGGTTATGCTGCGACCGAAATCCTGCGCCAGCGCGAAGCCGGCACCGGAAAACGCCTTCCGGTCATTGCCCTGACGGCCAACGCCATGCGCGGCGATCGCGAGCGCTGCCAGGCGGCAGGCATGGACGACTATCTGGCCAAGCCTTATAGCGGGGAGGCGCTGCAAACCATCCTGGCGCGCTGGCTGCCTGTCGAACGGCGGCGCGCGGCCAAGGAAGATCAGATGCCGCCATTCGGTATGCGGCGTAAGGATCAGCGCTCGCCGGAGGAGCCGGCAATCGATCGAACGGCCTTCGAGAAAATCCGGGCGCTGTCGCCCAATGGCGGGGACGAACTGGTGGTCCAGGTTGTGCAGGCCTACCTCAAAGCGGCCGAACGTGAACTTGCCAAGCTGGAGCAGGGCCTGGCCGATGTCGACGCCACGCTGCTGGCCAAGGCTGCGCATGCGCTGAAATCGAGCAGCTTCAACGTTGGGGCGGTACGTTTGGCGACGTGCTGCAAGGTGCTTGAAGAGGCGGCGCGGGAGGCGCGCTGGAGCGAAATACCGGCCGCTGCCGAGGCGGCGCGTGCCGCCTGGCGACACGCGGAGGTCGCACTTGGCTCCTTTTTGATGGAGTTGGGCAAATGAGTCGTCCGCCCTGGCGCATCCTCGTTGCCGACGACGACCCGACAGCCGTGCTGCTGTTTCGGGCCGCGCTGGCCGGTGCCGATTTTCAGATCGAGGTGGCGGGTGATGGCGATGATGCTCTGGCGATGTTTCGCCAGACCGCCTTCGATGCCGCCTTGCTTGATGTCGAGATGCCGGGGCTGGACGGCTGCGAGGTCTGTGCGGCCATCCGGCAGAGCCACGGTCCGGCGTTTCCGGTTTTTCTGATTACCGGGCGAGGGGACGACGCTTTTTTGCATCGCGTTCGCTCCCTGGCGGCCCGCCATGTGGCGAAACCTGTCGATTGGGCCACGCTGCCCGGGATGCTGCGTGAGGCGCTCGGCGGCCTGCCCGGCTGAGCCTCCGTTCTCGCCTTGCGCGCATCCGACCGGGGTCTCGCCGTGCTCCCATTCCGGGCTTATGGCAGAATCGGGGAAAAATAGCCGCGAGGCTGCGTACTGTCGGTACGGACAAGGGGGGGTACATGAGTTTTCAGACCGTGACACGGAGCCTGCTCTGCGGGCTGTTGATGGGCGTGCTGGGCGCGATTTCGGGGGCGAATGCTCAGGAGATTCGAGCCTTGAGCAAGGGGCAGGTACTGTATCTCCCCGTTTATTCACACATGCTGTACGGCAATCTGGGGAAAAGCGGCAAGGCTTCGACGGTGCTCCTGTCAACCCTGGTCAGCATCCGCAATACCGATCTGCGGAGGCCGCTGCGGGTTCTGTCGGCGAAGTATTTCGACACCCATGGCAAGTTGCTGGGGGAGCGCGTGCCGAACGGGGCCGTTATCCCGCCGCTCGGCACGCTGGAGTTATTCGTCGAATTGAATGATGCGTCGGGCGGTTCCGGGGCGAATTTCATCATCAAATGGGATGCCGAACAGCCGGTCAATCCGCCGCTGGTCGAGTCGCTGCATGTCAACATGGACGGTGGCAAGGCCGTCATCTTCATGACGCAATCGGTACCCATCGCGGAATGAGCAACGACAGTGGCGTAACTACGCTCGGTACCATGCAGGCCGGCTACATTCTCCGGCTGCTCTATATCGCCATCGGTGCGCTGGTTTTCGTGCACTTGTTCGGCACCATCGGCTACATGGTGCTGACCGAACACAAGTATTCGTGGTTCGACTGCTTCTACATGACCTTCATCACCGTCGCCACCATCGGCTTCGGCGAAATCATCGACATGTCGAGCAACCAGCCGGCGCGCATGCTGACCGTGGTGATCGGCATCCTCGGCGCCGGCAATCTGTCGTTGCTCTTTTCGGTCGTTACCGTCGCCCTGCTCGAAACCGACCTCAACGGAACCCTGCGGAGAAAGCGCATGGAAAAAGCAATCAAGAAACTCAAAGGCCATTACATCCTGTGCGGCTATGGCCGCGTCGGGCGCAACATCGCGCACGAGCTGGAGGCGACCAACCGGCATTTCGTGGGGATCGACGAGGATTTGCAGCGCCTGGAGGACTACAAGGAACGAAACCCCGGCTTCCTCTACCTGCACGGCGATGCCAGCGACGACGATGTCCTGCTGGCGGCCGATCTCGACGATGCAAGGGGGCTGTTCGCGGTCACCGGCGACGATTCGCGCAACCTGATGATCGTCATCACCGCCAAGCAGCTGAAGCCGGAACTGCGCGTCGTGGCCCGCTGCACCGAGCAGCGCAATATCGAAAAGATGCGCAAGGCCGGGGCCGATGCCATTGTCTCGCCCGACTTTACCGGCGGCATGCGCATCGCGTCGGCGATGATTCGTCCGCATGTGGTCTCCTTCCTCGACGAAATGCTGAAGTCAGAGAAGAATCTGCGCGTCGAGGAGGTGGCCGTGCCGGCCGGCTTCATACCCAAGCCCCTGGGGGCTTTGAAGCTGCGTAGTGCCCACTATGTGCTGCTCGCCGTGCGCGAGCGCAACGGCGGGTGGCAGTTCAATCCGGACAAGGATTTTCTGCTCAAGCCCGGGTTTACCTTGATTGCCATGGCCAGTCCGGTCGGGCGTACCGAAATCGAGCGATTGTTGATCGAAATGGCTTCGTAGACGTTTTCTGTTCGTTGCTGCGCGTGCAGCTTTTTATCTGGAGAGAGTGAGTATGACCAAAACAAT
>CAMKYP010000296.1 GCA_946477505.1 uncultured Dechloromonas sp.
CGATACCAGCTATCGCGACCGGGGCGATGGCTTTCTGATCCAGACCGTCAAGCAGCTCCGCAACCCGAACCCGGCCGGCGAGGATGCCGCCTGGGCGGCGGCGATGTACGGCGAGCTTTTGTAGGTAGCGCTGTCACCGCATACCCTCCTGTTGCGACCACCATGGCGTGTCGATCGTTTTCCGACGGCACGCCATCGTGAGAATGGAGCATTCACTCCAGGGTGATGGGGCATAGCGGCGATGGCTTGGCGACCCCTTGGATGCTTGCAGGTATGCTGCGTTTCGATATAATGCGACGAACTACTCCGTTTTTAATGAATATGTCCAGAACCAAGGATGAGCAACTGCATGTGCAGCGTCGCGAAGACATTTTGTTGGCGGCTGCGCGAACGTTCCGACGCAAAGGCTTTCATGCGGCGAGGACCGAAGATATTTGCGCTGAGTCCGGCTTGAGCGCCGGAACGGTTTTTCGCTATTTCTCCAGCAAGCGCGAAATTATTTTCGAGATTGCGACGCGCGAGTACGCCCACTATCAGGCGCAAATTCGCGTACTGGCCACGCGTGACGGCGTTCTTTGGTTGTCACGTCTCGATGAGGCGGGGCTGAACGAGTTGTTGGCTCCGTCACAGTATGACCTCGGCAGCGAAAGCTGGTTGGAGTTGTTGCGTGATCCGGAGTGGCGGGAGCGGATCATCAGCTTTGAGGCCGAGTTGCGGACAACCCTTACTGAGGCGTTTTTGACTGGGCAGCGGGAAGGATGGATTCATCCGGCATTGCCTTGTGAAGGGGCTGCCCATTTGCTCTGCGCTTTGATGGGCGGCTTGGTGATCGATCGTGAAATCGGCCTGACCGAAGGACAGGCCGTGATTGCGAAGACGTTGTCGCGACTTTTTCGCATCTATTTTCTGGCTTGACGGAGGTTCCGATGAGGGAGCGGAAGCTGGTGACCAGTATATTTTTCAAATTATGCGACGGACTACTCCGTTTATTTTTCAGGCAGGGTGCCGGCAGCATTGGGCGCAGTCCGGTTTGGACAGATTCCAGCACGCGCCGGGTCTCTCTGGCCAGAGCGAGCCTGGTGTATGACTGGCGCAGGTATCTTGCCGCCGTACTGGCCTTAACCTTTGCCGGCTTATTGCTTGTGGTGCAAATGGCGCTGCTGTTGGGCATGTTCGGTACAGTTTCCGCTGTCGTCGAACAATCAAAGGGTGACCTATGGGTCGGCTTTCGCAATACGCCGAGCGTTGATCTTGGAAGGCCGCTACATCGATTTGCCGATAGTGGCGCGTGGCGTCACCCGGATGTTCTGCGCGTTGAGCCGTATCTAACTGCCTATGGCGATCTGCGCCGTGCAGATGGGGCGCCGCTTTCCGTGTTGATCAATGGTTTCGACCCCCGTCGCGAAGGGTTGGTGTACGCTCGTCTATTAACGCCTGATCAGCGTGCCTTGTTAGCAGAACCGGACACCATCCTGATCGATATCGCAGATCGTCCAAAGCTGAGAGCCGAAGTGGGCGAAAGCGTCGAGATCAATGGTCGGCGGGTACGCCTCGCCGGGGTTGTCGACGGTGTGCGTGCCATCGGCGGCGTCAATGTTCTGGCGTCGCTGACGACGGCACGGCGACTCGCCCCGGAAAATACCCAGCAGCCCTCTTTCATCCTGGTTGCATTGCGTGACGGCGCGAACGCAGAGGCAATACAGTCGGCTATTGCCGACCCTGTGCGTTTTCCTCGTCACCAGGTCTGGCAGGCGAGCGAACTGGCATGGCGGTCGCAGAGTTACTGGTTGTTCGAAACAGGGGCGGGAACCGGAACGGCTTTCGCATCGCTATTGGCTCTCATCGTTGGCATGGTCATCACCAGTCAAACGCTGTCCGCTGCCATTTTGGCCTCGGTCAAGGAGTTCGCCGCCTTGCGCGCGCTTGGGGTGACCCGTGGAAATCTGCGCCGGGTGGTGATCGAACAAGCGCTGTGGATTGGAATAGTCGGCCTCATCTTTGCCGGTGCGCTGACGTTCCTATTGGCCGGCTTGGGCGATTTGATACGGGTCGATATGCGTTTCCCCACCTGGATGCTGTCGGGTGTGGCCGGATCGATGCTGTTCATCGCGGTAGTTTCCGGACTGCTCGCACTACGTCCGCTGGACGCCGCCGATCCGGCTTCATTGTTGCGCTGAGACCTGCCATGTCCTCCAATAACCGATCGAGCCCGGCTGCTACCTTGATTTGCTCCGGCATTTCCAAATCATTTGGCGCAGGCAACATCGTGCAGCCTGTGATCCAACGGTGCTCACTCTCGATTCTCCCCGGAGAACTCACTCTGATTGTCGGCCCATCGGGCTCCGGAAAGAGCACATTGCTCTCGATGTTGTCCGGATTGCTGCGTCCCGACGCCGGGCAGGTACTGGCGTTGGAGCAGGATTTGTGGACCCTGACAGAAAGCGAGTTGGACAGCTTCCGCCTGCATCATTGCGGATTCATCTTTCAGGGCTTCAATCTCTTCAATGCCTTGAGTGCGCTGGAAAACGTGGTTCTAGCACTGCAATACCTGGGCGTTGCGGCTGATGAGTCATTTAGGCGTGCCCGGCAGGCATTGGCCGAAGTCGGACTGGGGGGGCGGGCGCATCTGCGTCCAGCCGAACTCTCGGGAGGGGAAAAGCAACGCGTCGCGATTGCCCGTGCCTTGGTCAAGTCGCCGCGCCTTATTTTTGCCGACGAGCCGACATCCGCGCTGGATAAGCAAAACGGCCAGATCGTCATTGACCTGCTCAAGGATATTGCCCACAACCACAATGCTACAGTGCTTGGGGTAACCCACGACCCGCGACTGCTTTCCCATGCGGATCGAGTAATCATGCTTGAGGATGGCGCCGTGCAGGCCGATCGCCGCGCACCTGAAATTTCCGCTCATCATTCTGGAGAAAATGCATGAAATCACCGACGCCCCTCGGCCTCTCCCGTTGTATTCGTTGGTTGGCATGGTTTGGCGTGCTTGTCGGCTTGGCTGCATGCGATAGCACAAAGGAAGCCGTCGTGGAGGCACCTCGGTTGTGGTCAGCCAGCGGCAAAGGCCGTTTCGACATTGAGGGAGGGCCGATACGTCTGGCCGCCCGCCGTGATGGAATCGTTGCCAAGGTATTCGTCGAAGAGGGTGAGCGGGTAGTGGCCGGTCAAGTACTGGCCGAACTGGATTCGGAAACTGCCCGCCGCCAGATCGCACTGGCTCAAGCGGAACTGAGCGGGGCCACGGCTAACCGGAAACAGGCGCAGGTCGAGACAAGCGCCGCAAGGCGCGAGGTATCGCGTCTTGAGGGATTGGCTGGAAACGATGGCGTGGCTCGCCAGGAAATCGATGAAGCGAATGATCGGTTTGCCACGGCAAGTTCTGCACTTCAGGCTTCCGAAGCCGCGGTGCAGGCAGCTCGAGCGAAGCTTGCCCTGGTAGAGCGCGAACTGGAGGAACGACGGATTGTTGCTCCTTTGTCAGGGTTGATTGCCCAGCGCAGTGCACGTCCAGGCAATGGGGTGAGCACGCTGAATGTCACCCCTTTGTTTGTATTCGTGCCTGACGTTGCCCGCATTGCCCGAATCGAGGTAGAAGAACATCTGTTACCAGAAATACGTGTCGGCCAAACCGTGGAGGTCGTTCTGGACGCCGACAACCAGCGTCGTTGGCGGGGCAATGTCAGTCGCATCGGCCAACTGGTTTCACCGC
The DNA here is from genome assembly GCA_946477505.1 of uncultured Dechloromonas sp. Taxonomy (GTDB): domain Bacteria; phylum Pseudomonadota; class Gammaproteobacteria; order Burkholderiales; family Rhodocyclaceae; genus Azonexus. Next base: position 3,716 of record CAMKYP010000296.1, read on the forward strand.
GAAGCCCCAGCGACGATCCGGCCGAACGTCAGGACAATCGCGTGGTCGAGGTCGTTGTCGCGATCAATGCTCCGGATGCACTGATCGGGCAGCGCGTGATCGCGCGCTTCTCAAGCGAGCAATCGCTCGTTGCCAAGGGGAGTGGGCGGCCATGAACTGTAGGCTTGGGAACTGTTTCTTGGCCCGTATCCACGCTGCTCTTCTCACGTTTTGCATATTTTGCTGCTGGACGATCGGGCACGCGGCAAGCGAATCATTTGAGGGGCATTTGCCGTCGCCGGATAGCGACGTCAGCTTAGTTCGGAGTCAAGCGGAGGGTACAAACGCTCCCGACTTCACACCGCAGAATACAGCTCACATCGCTGACCGACTCCTTGCCAGACTGCTGCGAGACGCAGAAACGAACAATGCCGATATGCATGTTGCCAGGGCTCGCCTTAAGCAGGCTCACGCCGAGCATGAACTGGCTGCTGCAGAGCGACGGCCATGGGTTTCCTTTGGCTTGGCTGCGGAGCGAAGACGGGCTGGCGCGAGTTATTTTCGGGATAGCGAAGGCAATCGCTTGCGAGTTCCCGCCTACCAACACAACTTCATCGATGCCTTGCTTAGGGCCGGATACGAAATTGATGTTTTCGGTCGTCAAGCGCTACGTCAGGCAAGCGCTAGCGCTCTACTGGCTGCCGAAGAGGCTGAAAGCAGGTCTGTCGCGTTGGCGATACGCCATGCGGTGATCGTCGCCTACGCCGATTTCAGACTGGCTACCGATTTGCTGGCCTTGGGGAAGCGCGCTTTGGCGCTGCAACGAGCAGCTGGAACCCGGATTGGCGAGCGGGTCAAGGCTGGGGCGGACGCTGCTCGATTGGAACGTGAAGCCGAAGATGCCGCCGATGAAATCGGACGAGAGATCGCGCGTAATCTGGCGCATCGAAAACAAGCCGCAGCTCGTCTGGCCGAATTGCTTGGAGAGTCCTTTGCTGCAGTTGCCGATGAATTGATGGCGAGCGAACCGGACTATTTTGCTGCCGATCTGGTCTTGCCCAGGTTTGTCGGTGATCTCCCGGCAAACGCATTAATGCGTCGCCCTGATATCACCATCGCAGCCAAGCTACTGGAAGCCAGCCAGGCAGATACAGAAAGGATTCGTCGGGAGCGCTACCCAGCACTTACGTTGACCAGTTCTCTTGGTTTCGCCAGCGAAGGACTAAGCCGTTGGCTGCGCGGTGAAGCATTGTCCTGGTTGGTCGGTGCGGCGGTAGTCGGACCGCTGTTCGATGGTGGACGCAATGCGGCTCGTTTCGCCAGCGCTCAGGCCGGAAGCGATGTAGCTGTAGGGAACTGGCGCCGCCAGGTGCATCGGGCTTTGGCTGAAGTGGAGAGCGCATTGTCCGAGCTTGAAGCCAGTGACAAAGAGTGTTCGTTGATCCTGAAGCAGTTCACCCGGCAGATGGCGGCGCAGGCGTTCGCAGAGCAAGCCTATTCTGGCGGAAGGGTCTCGATACTGCAGGTATTGATCAGCAAGCAACGCGTACTGGAGCGGGCGTGTAAGAATTTTTGTGTAAACGGTCATTTGGCAGGAAACTGCCGCGCCC
>CAMKYP010000297.1 GCA_946477505.1 uncultured Dechloromonas sp.
AGGCCAAGGCCATGGACATGTGCCTGACCGCCCGCATGATGGATGCCGCCGAAGCTGAGAAATCCGGCCTCGTCGCCCGCGTCTATCCGGCCGACCAGTTGCTCGACGAAACCCTGAAGGCCGCGCAGACCATTGCCGGCTTCTCGCTGCCGGTGGTCATGATGATCAAGGAATCGGTCAATCGTGCCTTCGAGTCCAGCCTCAACGAAGGCCTGCTCTTCGAGCGCCGCGTCTTCCATTCCGCCTTCGCGCTGGAAGACCAGAAGGAAGGCATGGCCGCCTTTGCCGAGAAGCGCAAGCCGACGTTCAAGAATCGCTGAGTTGCACCCCGGTCTGCATCTATTCGTCGACATTTCCAGCCACGGCTTCGGGCACCTCGCGATTACCGCGCCGGTGCTCAACACCCTGGCCGGCATGCTGCCGAATCTGCGCCTGACGCTGCGCAGCGGTCTGCCCGAGGCCAAGCTGCGCCAGCGTATTCATGTTCCGTTCGAACTGATCCCCGGGAACACCGATTTCGGCTATGTGATGATCGACGCCACGCGCATCGACCGGGAAGCCAGTGCGGCCGCCTATCGCGCCGCCCACGCCGGCTGGCCGGCACGCGTGGCGGCAGAAGCCGAATTCCTGGCTGGACTGCGCCCCGACCTGGTGCTGACCAATGTCAGCTACCTGCCGCTGGCCGGCGCGGCGCAGGCCGACATACCCGCCTGCAGCCTGTGCTCGCTGAACTGGGCCGATCTCTTCGCCCACTTCTTCGGCGACAAAGCGTGGGCCGGGCCGATCCATGCCCAGATGCTGTCGGCCTACTGTGCGGCCCATTCCTTTCTGCGAGTGACGCCCGGGATGCCGATGACGGAGCTGAGCAACGTCCGGCCCGTCGGCCCGATTGCCGCGTTGGGGCAGCGGTACGACCTGGGGCTGGGCGGCGACAAGGCCATCCTCGTGGCCATGGGTGGCATCGCCCACCATCTGCCGGTCGATAGCTGGCCGCGCCTGCCCGGCATTCGCTGGCTGGTCAGTGCCGACTGGCGCTGCCGGCACCCCGATGCCATTGCTTTCGAATCCTTCGGTCTGGGCTTTACCGACCTGCTGTGCTCGGTGGATGCCGTGGTCACCAAACCCGGTTACGGCACCTTTGCCGAAGCTGCCTGCAACGGCACGCCGGTGCTCTATCAGCGGCGCGCGGAGTGGCCGGAACAGGACTACCTGATCACCTGGCTGGAACAGCATGCCCGCTGCGGAGAAATCCGGGAGGAAGATTTGCAGCGTGGCCAGCTGGGCGAGCAGCTGACAAGACTGTGGCAAACCAGCGCTCCGCCCCCGCCACGACCCGATGGCGCGCGGCAAGCCGCCGAATGGATCAGAGCGGCCGGAAGCCGAGCTTCTTGAGCAGTTCGCCGGTCTCGCAGACCGGCAGCCCCATGACTCCGGTATAGCTACCCGAGAGGTGCTCGACGAACAGGCCCGCCCGGCCCTGGATGCCGTAAGCACCTGCCTTGTCCATCGGTTCGCCACTCATCACGTAATGGCGGATTTCCTCGTCATCGATCACACGGAAACGGACTTCGCTGCTCGACAGCACATACTCCGTGTGCCCCATGTGATTGATCGCCACCCCGGTCAGAACGCGATGCGTCTGGCCGGACAGGCGGCGCAGGATATGGCTGGCATCGGCCATATCTGCCGGCTTGCCGATGATCTCGCCGCGAAATTCGAGTGTGGTGTCGGCCGCGAGCACCGGGCGCATCGGCAAACGACGCTCCTGAACGATCTTCAGGCCATGCAGCGCCTTGGCGCGGGCGATGCGCTCGACGTACACCACGGGATCTTCGTTAAACAACGGGGTTTCGTCGGTCTCCAGATCGGCCCGCATGCCGTCACGGAAGACGACGGTATCGAAATCGATGCCGATCTGATGCAGGAGTTCGCGGCGACGGGGGCTACGTGAGGCGAGGTAAAGGCGCATATCATCCCTCCCTGTGATACGGATGGTTCTTCAGGACGCTGACAGCGCGATAAAGCTGTTCGCACAAGAGTAGGCGGGCCATGCCGTGCGGCAGGGTCAGGCTCGACAAGCGCAGTCGGTCGTCGGCCTGCTGCTTGAATTCCTCGTCCAGACCATCGGCGCCGCCGATGAGCAGGGCGACATCGCGCCCGTCCTGCATCCAGACTTCTAGACGCTTGGCCAGCTTCAGGGTGGTCAGGTCGTCGCCTTTTTCATCAAGCACGACAATCCGGCAACTGGCGGGCAGCATCTCGCGAATACGCGATTTCTCGGCCGCCAACAGCTGTTCGCGCGTTTTCGAGCCGCGCGGCTCGGGCTTGATTTCGGTGACGCTGGCCGGCAGTTCGCGCGGCATGCGCTTGAGGTACTCGGCGCAGCCTTCGCTCACCCAGCCGGGCTGGCGATGGCCGACGGCGAGGATGGCCAGCTTCATTCGCCGGCAGCCTGCTCCGCCTGCTGCTTGCGACGCTGGGCCGGGGTGAGCTGCCACAGCTCTTCAAGGTTGTAGTACTGGCGGACCATGGGCTGCATGACATGGACGACGACGTCGCCGATATCGACCAGCACCCATTCGCCGGCATCTTCGCCCTCGACCGAGACGATCTCGCCGCCGGCTTCGCGCACCTTGTCCTGGACGTTGCGCGCCAAGGCCTTGACCTGGCGGTTGGAGTCGCCGGTGGCGATGACCAGGCGGTCGAACAATGAGGTGAGCTTGGTGGTGTTGATGACTTCAATGTCCTTGCCCTTGATGTCTTCGAGGGCATTGACGACGATTTTTTGCAGCTTGCGGATGTCCATCAGGTGCTTCTATAGAGAGAATGAAGTTGAATATAGTCGAGAACGTCGTCCGGCAGCAAATAACGAGCGGAAAGTCCGTTAGCCAGCAGCTTGCGAATCTGGGTCGCCGAAATGGCCAGCTGGGTCATCGCGAAGGTGACGATGCCGCCGGCCGGCGATAGCCGCAACGCACCGCTATCGGTCAGCCGACGATTGTTGAATTCGGTTGCCAGCTCGTGCGGCAGGCTGGCGGTTTCGACCGGAAAACCCGGGCGGTGCGAGATGGCGACATGGGCCAGCGCGAAAATGTCGTGCCAGCGGTGCCAGGTCGCCAACCCGGCGAAGGCATCGGCACCAACCAGCAACACCAGTGACTGTTGATCGCCCAATTCGGCCCGCAGGCGCTCCAGCGTATGCACGGTGTAACTCGGCGCGGCTGCCTCGACCTCGCCGGCATCGACCGAGAAACTCGGATTTCCCGCCGTCGCCCGGCGCACCATCTCCAGCCGCTGCCTGGCCGTGACCAGTGGCGGGCCGCGATGCGGCGGCTGGCCGGCCGGAATCCAGCGCACACCGCCCAGCGCCAGATGAGCGATAGCTTCCTCGGCCAGACGCAGATGGCCGTAATGCACGGGGTCGAATGTCCCGCCGAACAGCCCCAGGGGTTCAGACAATTTCGGAAATGCCGAAGATGTCGCGGTAGCTGGCATAAAAACTGGCGAAGACGGTCGGCGCGACAACCAGCACCATGGGCAGCGTCAGGATAGCCGTCGCCAGATTGGCTGCGCCGGGCAGGATCAGGAGCAGGATGCCGAGAAGCAGGCCGGGCACGATGCCGGCCACGATGAGCAATGCGATTCCGTAAGTCAGAAAAGGCCGCCAGTTCATCCAGCACGCCATGAAGCTGAAGAACAGCGCACGGCCCACGCTGAGGCGATGCCAGGAAGCGAGTACCGGCGCAAACCACCAGGCCATGAGAACGGGAACCATCAGCGTCATCACGCACAGGGCCGACAATAGAAAATCGGAATCCTCGACCGCCGCGCGCTCAGCGCGGTTGCTGGCAAGCATGAAACGCATCAGGTCGCCGCCATCGAGCAGGGACGACAGGCCAAGTACGCCAAGCGTGGCGCACAAATAAAGCGCACCGAGCGCGACAAGCGTTCGTCCATTGTCTTTAAGGCTGCCGTACAAAGTCTGCAGGCCGATCGGCTGGCCGCGTTCCAGATTGCGCGCGGCCTGCATCAGACCGACCGAAAGACCGGGGATGGCGAGCGACGCCACCAGCACGCCGACGAAGGGCACCACGTTCAGGAAAAGCACGGTGAACCAGTAGGCGACGACCAGCATGCCGAGCATGACAGGATTGCGCCTGAAGAGGGCGAAGCCGCCCATGAGCCATTGCCAGCCGGCTGCAGGCGGAAGTGTTTGCGCCCGCACGGTCAGCTACCCATGAAAATGTCGCGATAGGACGCGTAAACCGCGCCGGAAAAAACCGGCAGCAACAGCAGGAGCCCCATCCCGACCGGCAACATGGCGAAAAACAGGGCAACGACCAGGAAGACGCCGAAGATGCACATCGGCAGCCAATTCCGGGCACCGGCCGTAAAGCTGGCCTTCATGGCATCGATGGGTTTCATGCCATGGAATAGCACGAGCACCGGTGCATACCAGGTGGCCATGATCACCGGAATCGAGAGCACGAGCACCAGCAGGCCGGCCAGCATGACGCCACCCAGGGCGATGCCGAATCCCGCCACCTTGCCGGTCACCACGCCGCCCAGCACACCGCCGCTGACCAGCAGGAAGGCGATGAAAGCGATCCCGAAGATGCCGGCGGCAAAGAAAACGCCGACCATGACCAGATCCCCCGCTCCGCGGCGGAAACCGGCGAACAGGTCGGCGATCTCGGGCTCCTCGCTGTCGGCGATGCGACGGCAAATGCGGAACATGCCGGCACCGAACAGTGGTACCAGCAGATGGGCGGCGATCTGGCCGAACAGGGGAACAATGGAAATGGCCATCAACATGACCAGCAACAAAACGGTCGTGCCGATCCAGATGCCGGGATTGACCAGGAACATAGCCCACCCCTGGCGCAGCCAGTCGAAACAGGCACCGGGATCGACCTCGCGGCTATCGCCGGTAAACGGAGCCGGGACCATCGGAAATGCAGGAGTTTCGTTCATGCGCGGATGCTAACGGGGGAGCGCTGCCGGAGCAAGGCGAAAACGCGTCAAAAGCCGACGAAAATCATCAGGATTCTTGATCGTTACCACTTCGCCCTGGCGCGGACGGTGCCGCACCTCCAGGCGCAACAGCCAGAAGCGCAACGCCGCCGCCCGCCGCATGGCAGGCCAGGCCTGCCTTTCCGCCTCCAGCAGGGGACGAACGGCAGCATAGCCCGCGATCAGGGCGGCCAATGCCGCGTCGTCCGAACACCAGTCGTTGGCGACAACGGCCAGATCGAACAGCCAGGCATCCTC
>CAMKYP010000298.1 GCA_946477505.1 uncultured Dechloromonas sp.
ATTTTCAGCGCGCACAACCTCGCTTTTCTGGTCAGTTTTCAACGAGCGTCAACACAATAGTTGCTATTTTGGTTGGCTCGCTTTTCGGAGATGATGTTTCCATCGAGACATAACAACGACCGAGGAGCCACACCATGTCCGCCAACCACCGTATCCAGACCCGTTTCCTGAGCGCCGAGAGCGCCGCCCGCATGATCCAGCGCAAGGGGCTTGCCGTTTGCCTTGAGGGCATGGCCGATTACATCGTCGACGACTTCCTGCGCTGGCCGGATTTCGAGAAGACCCCGCGCGTTGCCAATCATTCGCACGATGGCGTGATCGAACTGATGCCGATCTCCGATCACAGCCTGTATTCCTTCAAGTACGTGAACGGTCACCCGAAGAATTTCCGTTTCGGCATGTCGACCGTCATGGCTTTCGGTGTGCTGGCCGATGTCGGAACCGGAGCGCCGACGCTGGTCAGCGAACTGACCCTGACTACCGCCTTGCGCACCGCCGCCATGTCGGCTGTTGCTGCCCGTGCGCTGGCCCGCCCGAACAGCCGCCGCATGGCCCTGATCGGCAACGGTGCGCAGAGCGAATTCCAGGCTCTGGCCTTTCACCGACTCCTCGGCATCGAGGAATTCCATCTGTACGACACCGATCCCGCCGCCACCGACAAGCTGCTCGCCAACCTTGCTGCCCTGGGCTTGAAGGCCCGTCGTTTTGACAGCACCCGCGATGCCGTGCGCGGCTGCGACATCGTGACCACGGTCACCGCCGACAAGACCAACGCCACCATACTGACCCCGGACATGATCGAGCCGGGCATGCATATCAACGGCGTCGGTGGCGATTGCCCGGGCAAGACCGAACTGCATCGCGGCGTGCTCGACATGGGCAAGGTCTTCGTCGAGTACGAGCCGCAGACCCGTGTCGAGGGCGACATCCAGCAGATGCCGGCCGAATTCGCCGTGGTCGAGCTGTGGAAGGTGCTGGCCGGTCAGGCCGCCGGCCGTTCTGCCGACAGCGATGTGACGGTGTTCGACTCGGTCGGTTTCGCGCTTGAGGATTATTCCGCATTGCGTTTTATGCGCGATTTGGCTATTGAATTGGGTGTCGAGGACGAGATCTCACTGATTCCCGCCTTGCCGGACCCGAAGAACCTGTTCGGTTTCATCCCGGCGGCGGACGAGGTTCGCGTTCTCTCCCGTGCAGCCTGATTTGCCTTGGAGACAGCAATGAGCATGCGACCGGTCAGCATCATCGGTGCCCCGACGGATATTGGCGCCAGCGTCATCGGCGCCCGCATGGGGCCGGAAGCCCTGCGCGTGGCGGGCATTGTCGAGGCGGTGGCCCGCTACGGCTGCCTGGTGCGCGATTGCGGCGACGTGGCCGGGCCGCTCAATCCACAGCAGGGGCCGGTCGATGGCTTTCGTCACCTGCATGAGGTGGCCGAATGGAACCGCAAGCTGCACGAGGCGGTATATTGCGAACTCAGCGATGAGCGCCTGCCATTGATGATCGGCGGCGACCATTGTTTGGCGATCGGCTCGATCAGCGCGGTTGCCCGGCATTGCCGCGAGCATGGTGAGAAGCTGCGCATCCTGTGGCTCGATGCCCACGCCGATTTCAACACTTCGGCCATCACGCCGAGCGGCAATATCCACGGTATGCCGGTGGCCTGCCTGTGCGGCCATGGGCCGGCGGAACTGACCGGGATCGGTGGCCGCGTGCCGGCGATCAGCCCGGCCGATATCCGCCAGATCGGCATCCGCAGCGTGGACGAGGGCGAGAAGCGCTTTCTGCGCGAGCAGGGGGTCGAGGTCTTCGACATGCGCTACATCGACGAAGTCGGCATGCGCCACACGCTGGAACTGGCGCTCGCCGGCCTCGACGACAATACCCACCTGCATGTCAGCTTCGACGTCGATTTTCTCGACCCGGAAATCGCACCCGGCGTCGGCACCACGGTACGCGGCGGCCCGACCTATCGCGAAGCGCAGTTGTGCATGGAAATGATCGCCGACACCGGCCGCCTCGGTTCGCTCGACATCGTCGAACTTAACCCGGCGCTCGATAACCGGAACATGACGGCCGAACTGGCGGTCGACCTGGTCGAAAGCCTGTTCGGCAAGAGTACCTTGTTGCGTCTGTATCAATCCTGAGTCCGGGGCGGTGCGCCGGGGACCGGCGCAAGCCGCTCTGCTCCCTGTTGTGAAAGTGCCCACCATGAATGCCCCGAATCAAACGCATCTTCGTTTTGCCGAGCGCCGCGCCGAGATGGCGGCTCATTGCCGCGCCGACGAGCCCGGCTGCATTGCCGCGCTGACTGCCGAATACCGGGCCCGGCCGCTCGATGAAGCGGCCATCGCCCGGCGGGCCGGCGAACTGGTCGCGGCCGTGCGCGCCCAGCGCAAGACGGCGAGCGGCGTCGACCACCTGATGCACGAGTTTTCGCTGTCCAGCCAGGAAGGCATCGCGCTGATGTGCCTGGCCGAGGCGCTGCTGCGCATCCCGGATGCCGAGACGATGAACCTGCTGATCCGCGACAAGATCAGCAAGGGCGACTGGCGCGCCCACCTCGGGCAGAGCGGGTCGCTGTTCGTCAATGCCGCGACCTGGGGCCTGATGATTACCGGCAATTTGGTGTCTACGCACCGCGAGGCGACGCTGGGCAATGCCTTGTCACGCCTTATCGGGCGTGGCGGCGAGCCGCTGATCCGGCGCGGCGTCGAATTCGCGATGACCCTGCTCGGCCAGCAGTTCGTCATGGGCGAAACCATCGAGAATGCGCTGGAGCGCAGCCGTGCCAACGTCGAGCGCGGTTTTACCCATTCCTTCGACATGCTCGGCGAAGCGGCGCTGACGGCGACCGACGCCGAGCGCTATTACGCTGCCTACGAGGCGGCCATCCACGCCATCGGCAAGTCGAACGGCCAGGGTGTGGTCAATGGCGACGGCATTTCGGTCAAGCTGTCGGCGCTCCACCCGCGCTACGTCCGCGCCCAGCATCAGCGGGTGATGGCTGAACTCTACCCGCGCCTGTTTGCCTTGGCTGCGCTGGCCCGCGATTACGAAATCGGCTTCAACATCGATGCCGAAGAGGCGGACCGCCTGTCGATCTCGCTCGAACTGGTCGAGCGCCTGGCTTTCGAACCGCAGTTGCAGGGCTGGGAAGGGCTGGGCGTGGTGGTCCAGGCCTACCAGAAGCGGGCGCCGCTGGTCATCGCGCATCTTGCCGATATCGCTCGCCTGGCCGGGCGGCGCATGATGGTCCGCCTGGTCAAGGGGGCCTACTGGGACAGCGAGGTCAAGCGTGCCCAGGTCGACGGGCAGGCCGGTTACCCGGTGTTTACCCGCAAGGCGCACACCGACCTTTCCTATCTGGTGTGTGCTGGCCGTCTTCTCGATGCCGCCGATGTCATCTACCCGCAGTTCGCCACCCACAACGCCCACACCCTGGCTTGCGTCGAACGCATGGCCGCCGACCGTGGCGTTGCCGATTACGAATTCCAGTGCCTGCATGGCATGGGTGAAGCGCTTTACGGCAATGTCGTCGGCAAGGATGGCGACGGCTTGCGCTGCCGTATCTACGCACCGGTCGGGCGTCACGAGACGCTGCTGCCTTACCTGGTCCGTCGTTTGCTGGAAAACGGCGCCAACAGCTCCTTCGTCAATCGCATCGTCGATGAAGCGGTCGGTATCGACGAGCTGACGGCCTCGCCGCTGCTGGCGGTCGAGCAGTGGCAAGGGCAGCCGCACCCGGCGATACCCTTGCCGGCCGACCTGTATGGCGCGATGCGGCGCAATTCGTCCGGCCTCGATCTCGCCGACGACCCGGAAATCGATCGCCTGGGCGCCGAGCTCGCCGCCTTGTGTGAGCGCCGCTGGGAGGCCCGGCCGCTGCTGGCGCATGGCGAAGGCGAGGGCTGCCAATGCGAGGCCGTGTTCAATCCGGCGGATCGAGACGACGTGGTCGGTCGGGTCCATGAAGCCAGTGCGGCCGAGGTCGACATGGCGCTCGCCTCGGCCAGCGCCTTCGTCGGGCACTGGTCAGCCGTTCCGGTCGGCGAACGTGCCCGGCTGTTGCGCGCCTGTGCCGACAAGCTGGAAGAGGCCCGGAGCGAGCTGATCAGCCTGTGCGTGCGCGAGGCCGGCAAGACCTGGAGCAATGCCGTCGCCGAGATTCGCGAAGCCGTCGATTTCTGCCGCTATTACGCCGCCCAGATCGAGTCGTTGCAGCCGGCGCTTGCCGAACCCGGTGTCGTGGTCTGCATCAGCCCCTGGAACTTCCCGCTCGCCATCTTCACCGGTGAAGTCATTGCCGCGTTGGCGGCCGGTTCGCCGGTACTCGCCAAGCCGGCCGAGCAGACACCGCTGATCGCTGCATTGGCCGTGCGCCTGATGCACGAAGCCGGGATACCCACGGCAGCGCTGCAGTTGCTGCCGGGGCGCGGCGAGACGGTCGGCGCCTGGCTGACAGGCGACTTGCGCGTACGCGGCGTGATCTTTACCGGATCGACCGAAGTGGCGCAGATCATCAACCGCAGCCTGGCCCAGCGTCCGGCCGAGGCGCCGGATGCCTTCCTGATCGCCGAAACGGGCGGCCAGAACGCGATGATCGTCGATTCGTCGGCGCAGGCCGAGCAGGTCGTGCAGGACGTGATCGCCTCGGCTTTCGACAGCGCCGGACAGCGCTGCTCGGCATTGCGCGTGCTGTGCGTGCAGGAAGAGATCGCCGATCGCCTGATCGATATGCTGCGCGCCGCCATGGGCGAGCTGCGCATGGGAAACCCGGCCGATCTGGCGACGGATGTCGGCCCGGTTATCGACGAGGCGGCGCGCGGTGTGCTGGAAGGGCATATCGCCGCCATGCGCCAGGCCGGACATCGTGTCCACCAGATTTCCGTGCCGCTGTCCTGCGCCCGTGGCTGCTTCGTCCCGCCGACGCTGATCGAGATCGATCGCCTCGATCAACTGGGGCGCGAGGTGTTCGGGCCGGTCGTCCATGTTCTGCGCTTTGCCGCCCGCGACATGCTGGCTGTGGTCGACGCCATCAATGCCACCGGTTACGGCCTGACCTTCGGCATGCACAGCCGGATCGACGAGAGCATCGAGGCGGTGACCGGCCGTGTGCGCGCCGGCAACCGCTACGTCAATCGCAACATGGTCGGCGCCGTCGTCGGTGTGCAACCGTTTGGCGGCGAGGGGATGTCGGGCACCGGACCCAAGGCCGGAGGTCCGCTCTATCTGCCGCGTCTGCTGGGTGCGGTCA
>CAMKYP010000299.1 GCA_946477505.1 uncultured Dechloromonas sp.
GTAGTTTTGCGGGCTCGGGGTTGGCGTGCGTTTCGGTCGTCGCCTGTTGTTGTCCAAGACCCAGGGCCATGACCATGAGAATGGCGGCTACGCCCGCACCGCCAATGCCCCATAGCAGGGGCTGGGGATTGAAGACACTTTTTGCCTGTAGCGGCGAAAAGCGGGCGTCCTGTTCGGCGGTTTTTATTTCGCCGCAATCGATCTTGTGACTGCCGGCTGAATAAGCGGCGAGAAGCGCCTTGTCGGCAATGATGTTGATGCGCCGGGAGAGTCCTTCGGAGATGCGGGTGATCATCCGTATCGCTTCGTCGGTGAAGGGGTTGGGGCCGTGATAGCCGGCGGCGCGTAGGCGAAACTCGATGTAGGAGGCGACGTCGGGCTGCTTGAGCGGCGTGAGATTGAAGTGCTGGGTGATCCGCTCGCGCAACTGCCGCATGTCGGTGGCCGCCAGTCGGTGGTCCAGTTCGGGCTGGGCGAACAGGGCGATCTGGAGCAGTTTGGTCGCTTTCGACTCCAGATTGGAGAGCAGTCGAATCTCCTCCAGCGATTCGGCGGGCATGGCATGGGCTTCGTCGATGAGCAGTACGACGCGCTTGCCCTCGGCATAACGTTCGATCAGTGCCTCCTGCAATGCGCGGGTCAACGAATGCGTCGCCTTACCATCGGTCGGAATGCCGAGTTCGTCGGCAATGGCGCCGAGTATTTCCTGCCGCGAGAGTGACGGGTTGGCGAGGTAGAGCGTTTCGACGTTCGGCGGCAGGCGTTCGAGCAACATTCGGCACAGCATGGTCTTGCCGCTGCCAACTTCGCCAGTAACCTTGACGATGCCTTCGTCCTGCGTGATGGCATAGATCAGGGCGTCGAGCGTTGGCCCGCGATTGGCGCCGGTGAAGAAGAAGTCAGTATGTGGCGTGATGCGGAACGGCGGTTCGCGCATGCCGAAGTGTTCGAGGTACAGGCTCATTGCCGGTTCCAGCTTTCCATCCGGTTGTACAGGGTGGTGCGGTTGATGCCGAGGCGCCGTGCCGCCTCGCTCATGTTGCCGCCGCTCAGCTCGATGGCGGCTTCGATGTAGCCTTTTTGCCACAACTCGAGTGTCGCATCGAGGTTAAGGTGGGTACTGTGTTCGAGGTGCTGGCGCGCTGCCTGGCGTACCTCCTCGGGTTGTGCTGCATTCAGGGTGATTGCAGTGGCCGGTGGTGCCGCGCTGTCCGGGTAGTCGAGTTCGGCCCGCAGCTGCTCTGCAGTGACGGCTTGGCCGGCGTAGCGGGCTGTCAGCCTGATGGCAATGTTGCGCAGCTCGCGGACATTGCCAGGAAAGGTGTAGTCCAGCCACAGCGATTGGGCATCGGACGCCAGCGTGAAGGGTTCGGCGCGAACCGTGGCGGCGCAGTTCTTGCGGAAATGCTCGAGCAGCAGCAGGCGGTCCAGCCCGGTTTCGCGAACCGGTGGGACGGATACCGTGAAAACCGACAGGCGGTGATAGAGGTCGGGACGAAAGCGTCCGGTCTTCATTTCCTGGCGCAAGTCGCGGTTGGTGGCGGTGATGATCCGCGCTGTCGAAATGCGGGTATGGGTTTCGCCAACCCGCTGGTATTCGCCGTTTTCAAGAACGCGCAGCAGCTTCGGCTGCAAATCCAGGGGAAGTTCGCCGATTTCGTCGAGGAATAGCGTGCCGCTGTCGGCGTCTTCAAAATAGCCTGCCTTGGCCGTCTGGGCACCGGTAAAAGCACCCTTGGCATAGCCGAACAGGGTTGGTTCGAGCAGGGAGGGAGATATGGCCGCACAGTTGAGTGCCAGGAACGGTTTCGCGTGGCGTTCGGTCAGACGGTGTAAATAGTGGCTGGCGACGATGTCCTTGCCGCTGCCAGACTCGCCCTCGATCAGCACCGGGTAGGCCAGGTTGGCGTACTGGCCGAGTTGCAGGCGCAGGCGCTGCATGGGGAGGCTTTCTCCGATCAGGCCGCCGGGCGATTCCCCTGAGGGGGGGCTGTCAAAACGCAGCACCTGGCGGAACAGTTCGGCCAGCCTGGACGGATCGCAGGGTTTTGCAACGAATTCGACCGCCCCAAGTGTTCTCGCGTGGCGTGCGTTTTCGTCATCGCTCTGGCCGGACAGAACAATGATTTTGAGGTCGGGATATGAAGCAAGCAGGTCGCCGATGAGCGCAAAGCCCTCATCGGGGCGGTGCGGAAGTGGCGGAAGCCCGAGGTCAACCAAGGCCAAGCGCGGGGGATTGCGGAGCTGGCGCAGCAGGTTGCGGGCATGCGAACGGGAGTGGCTGGTCAGGACATCGTATTCCTGAGCAAAGGCAAAACTGAGCGATTCACTGATCAGGGAATCGTCATCGATAATCAGCAGGAGCGGCTTGGCAACTGGCAACGGCGCAACATTCCATGTGAAATTTTTCCGATTATAGCCTTGTCGTTTCAGGGCGACGGCGGGGGGTCTGCTAAAATCGACAAACTTTTGTTTCAGGAAAACATCTTGTCCGACGACATCCTGGTCGATATCGAGGATCTGCACTTCACTTATGACGGGCGACCGGTGCTGCAAGGGATCAACATGAAGATTCCGCGCGGCAAGGTGGTTGCCATCATGGGCGGTTCCGGCTGCGGAAAAACCACGCTGCTGCGCTGCATTGGCGGACAGTTGCGGCCGACCGGCGGGCGCGTGCGTCTCGAAAAGCACCAGGTATGCGGCATGTCGCAGTCTGACTTGTACGATCTGCGTCGTCGCATGGGCATGCTTTTCCAATTCGGCGCATTGTTTACCGATATGTCGGTTTTCGACAACGTTGCCTTCCCGATACGCGAGCACACGGATCTGTCCGAGGAAATGATCCGTGACCTTGTTTTGATGAAGCTGGAGGCAGTCGGTTTGCGCGGCGCGTACAAACTGATGCCAGGTGAATTGTCCGGCGGCATGGCCCGGCGGGTTGCCTTGGCCCGGGCGCTGGCGCTCGATCCGATGCTGGTAATGTACGACGAGCCTTTTACCGGACTCGATCCGATCGCGCTAGGCGTCATCGGCCAACTTATTCGCAAGCTGAACGATGCGCTGGGGGCGACCTCGATCATGGTCACCCACGATATCCACGAGTCGCTGCTTATCGTCGATTACATCTATTTCCTGAACGGTGGTCGCGTGGTTGCCGAGGGAACGCCGGACGAAATCCGGGCGTCGACCGATCCATTCGTGCATCAGTTCGTCCATGCGGAGGCGGATGGTCCGGTGCATTTCGACTATCCGGCCGTGTCGGTTCGCGATGAGTTCTTGAGCGGGGTGGCGCGTGCTTGATCCGGTTGGGTTGTTGCGCAAGTTAGGGCATGCTGTCGTCGAGCGGGTCTGGCGTTTGGGTTTTGCGGCACGTTTTTTCTGGGTGGTGCTGATGTATTCCGGCGCCTCCTTCCGGCGCTTGCCGCTGACTTTGCGCGAGATTTACTTCAGCGGCGTACTGTCGCTGCTGATTATTCTGGTTTCCGGGCTGTTCGTGGGGCTGGTGCTTGGCCTGCAGGGCTACGAAATCCTGCAGCGCTTCGGTTCGACCGAGGCGCTGGGGACGCTGGTGGCCTTGTCATTGACGCGCGAACTGGGTCCGGTTCTGGCTGCGATTTTCTTTGCTTCCCGTGCCGGTTCGTCGGTGACTGCGGAGATCGGTCTGATGAAGGCCACTGAGCAGTTGAAGGCGATGGACATGATGGCCGTCAATCCGATTGCGCGCGTTGTCGCCCCGCGCTTCTGGGGGGGCGTGATCTCCATGCCTCTGCTGGCAGCCATCTTCTCCGCGATGGGGGTGCTCGGCGGCTGGCTGATCGGTGTCGTTTTCATCGGGGTCGACGATGGTTCGTATTGGTCGCAGATGCAGTCCAGCGTTGATTTTCGTTTCGATGTCTGGAATGGCATCGTCAAGAGTTTTGTTTTCGGTGTCGCGGTATCGCTGATCGCTGTCTTTGAGGGATATGACTCGGTGCCGACCGCCGAGGGAGTCTCGCGGGCTATTACGCGAACCGTGGTGACGTCAGTGCTGGCCGTTCTGGCACTCGATTTCGTTCTGACATCGTTCATGTTCCGGGGAAATTCATGAACCGTACCGTTCTCGACCTGTGGGTTGGCTTTTTTGTTGCACTGGGTATTGCTGCTGTCATGTTTCTGGCACTCAAGGTTGGCAACCTTTCGACCGCGCATCTGTCCGAAACTTATGTCCTGCAGGCCAAGTTTGATAACATTGGCGGCCTCAAGGTGCGTGGTCCGGTGAAAAGCGCTGGCGTTGTGGTTGGTCGGATTACCGACATCCAGTTTGACTCCGCAACCTATGAGGCCGTGGTGACCATGTCGATCGACGGACGTTATCGTTTCCCGAAAGATACGTTCGCTTCGATCTTCACGGCGGGCCTGCTCGGCGAGCAATACATCGGATTCGATGCCGGTGGTGATGAGAAGATGCTGAAAGCAGGGGATACCATCGCCAAGACGCAGTCAGCGGTGGTGCTTGAGAAGTTGATCAGTCAGTTTTTATTCAGCAAGGCAGCAGACGGACAGGACAAGAAATGACGAAAAGTCTCGGCTTATCTCCGATGCGCATGGGGCGCCGCTGGGCGATGGGGGCGCTTTTTGCGCTTGCCTGCGTGGGGAGTGCGCTCGCCCAGGAAAATCCGCGCGACCCTTACGAAGGGTTCAATCGCTCAATGTTCGCGGTTAACGAGGTAATCGACAAGTACGCGGCCAAGCCGGTGGCACAGGTCTACGATGCCGCCGTGCCGCTGCCCGTGAAGGCCGGGGTTGGCAATTTCTTCGGTAACGTCGGCGATCTGTGGATCGGTGTGAATAGTGCGATGCAGGGCAAGTTTGCCGATGCAGGTGTCGATATCGGGCGTTTGCTGATCAATTCGACGGTTGGTATTTTCGGGCTGTTCGATGTGGCCAGCGAGTTGGGGCTCGAGAAGCACGAGGAAGATTTTGGCCAGACCTTGGCGGTTTGGGGCGTGCGGGACGGCGGTTATCTGTTCTGGCCGTTCATCGGGCCGCGTACCGTGCGCGATACGGCTGGTTTCGGTGTCGATTCCTTCGTTGACCCGGTTTGGCGTGTACACCCTGTTCCGCTACGCAATAGCTTGGTGCCGCTGCGCTTTGTCGATGTTCGTGCCAGTCTGTTGCCGGCGGACAAGATTGTCGAGGAGGCTGCACTCGACAAGTATGCCTATATTCGCGATGCTTATCTGCAGAGTCGCCGTAACCAGATTTTCGATGGCCG
>CAMKYP010000300.1 GCA_946477505.1 uncultured Dechloromonas sp.
GCCGCCAACTCCCCAGCCGAGCGCAATACATAAATGCCAAATTGGTCTACAATTGAGCCATCGTTACTTTTCAGTGCTATGCCAAAAAAACTCTTTAAGTCGGTTGCAGCAGAAGACCGGCGCGATCCACGGTTCTCGATTCGCATGACGCATTTGGAGCGTAGCGAGTTGAATGACCTTGCTCGGATGCACAACGTTCATCCTGGGGAATTCGCACGCAGGAAGATTTTCGGTCGGCGTCTAGACGCTCGCCTTGAGACGGAAATGATTCTCGAAGTCCGCGAGGTAGTTGCAGAGATCAAAGCACTTCACGCTACCTACAAAGCCAGTGGGAATCCGCCACCGGAAAATCTACTGGCCCCTGTTCTTCAAAATGCGATCCTGGCACTGCAAAGCCTAGGGCGTTATTAACTCATTTGTATTAGGAGATTCCATGGCGACTGATCTTTCCGTAGCGGAGCGCGAAGGTGCGGATGCTCGCAGAATTGGTGTTCCGGCTGAACACAATCCCTATGAACTGGGAACCAACGAATACGAGGCATGGGAGCGTGGTTGGGAGAACCAAGGCGATTAACCGGCCTAATGTTAAGCGCCATGTGCGGCGCTCCCTACAATCAACATAATGCAATGTTATATGGAAGCGATATGGGACTTTCAGGACACCAAAGCGCACGAATGAAAAATGACGAATGGCTTACGCCTCCAGAGGTATTGCGGCCGCTTGGCACTTTCGATCTGGACCCGTGTGCGCCGATAGTACGGCCTTGGGATACCGCAAAACATCACTTCACTGTTAAGGATGACGGACTTTCCAAGAAGTGGTTTGGGCGTGTTTGGTGCAATCCACCATTTGGCAGAGAGGCCGTTAAATGGCTACGGCGTATGGCAGAGCATGGAAATGGCGTCGCCCTAATTCCGGCCAGAACCGAAACGGCGATGTTCTACGAGACGGTATGGGGTGCGGCCGCCGGCGTGTTGTTTTTGAAGAGCCGTCCGCATTTCCATTTTGTTGACGGATCGCGCGCCGCCTTCAATTCAGGCGCTCCCATTTGCTTGGTTGCTTACGGGGCAGACAATTTGAAGATTCTTCAAGAAAGCGGCTTAGGTGCAGTAGTAACTGAATGCCGCGATGCAGCCTGAACATCCGCAAAGCCATTTTTGTCACAAAATTCGCTGGACCTAAAAATGTCGTCCTCTCTTTCCTTGATCCTGCAAGCTGCTATCAAAATCGAAGCGTCTGATGTTCACTTGTCGACGAACTCCCCTCCCCGCCTTCGCTACCTTGGGGACATTTATCCATTGGACAGAGCCCGTGCCCTTGATGCCAGCGAAATTGTGGGCGTCCACGCCGCCCTCCTCCCGCCTGAGCTTCGCAATATCGGATACCCCGTATCGGATATCTCCCGGATCAGCACTTTCCCCAAGAACATCCCACCCGATTTCTCATATACAGATCCAGTCACCAGCCGTCGTTTTCGTGTGAATGCCTATACCACGGTGCGTGGTCCTGCATTGTCGGTTCGGTTGATTCCTAACGTCATCCCGACACTCAACGATATCGACGCTCCGGAAATCATTACGCAGTTCGCACAATTTTCTCGAGGGTTGGTGCTTGTAACCGGCCCGACCGGATCTGGTAAGAGTGCGACTTTGGCAGCGATGGTTCACCATATCAATGAGACGCGGCGTGGCCACATCCTGACATTGGAAGATCCCATTGAGCATCTTCACGATGACATCAACTGCTTGGTATCGCAGCGAGAAATTCATACCCATGCCCGTGGCTATGCAGCGGCATTGAAGGACGCATTGCGCGAAGACCCGGATGTAATTCTTGTTGGCGAAATGCGAGATCCAGAGACCATTCGCCTTGCGCTAACGGCCGCCGAAACAGGCCATTTGGTTTTGTCGACCTTGCATACGCGCAGCGCGGCCCAGAGCATCGACCGAATCATCGATGTCTTTCCCGCAGGGGAAAACGAAGCCGTCCGAACAATGCTGGCTGAAAGTCTTCGGGGAGTCATAGCCCAGCAACTCGTGCATCACCGAACTGAAAAACGGCGACTTGCAGTATTCGAAACGTTGGTCAACACACCGGCTATTCGTAATTGCATCCGAGAAAAACAAATCGGCCAGGTTGCGGCCATGATGAGCACTGGCCGCGAGGCCGGCATGATCACACTCGACCAAGCGCTAAAGTCGAAGGTTCAATGCGGCGAAATCGACAGAGAAACTGCTGCTCAGGTTGCTGCTGACCCGAAGCAATTTCATTGACACACCAGGCCGTTAATCCAGACGCATAAGCGGCTTACAGATTGCCTAAATTTCAGTCAAACCGACTCAATTCAATGATGATGCCGCATTGCAAAGAGGAACTGTCGAAGTTGTCCACAGATTCTGTGGATAACTTAATCGCTTCTTTTCGCCGCTTTTCGCGAATCCGTGTGGAAGCCATCTATGGTTGATCTGAATGAGCTTTCACCAGCCGCTCTCAAGGCTGCCATGCAAGGCGGCACTGAAGCTTGGGGCCAAGTGGGTTCCGCAACGGATAACGCCCGCTACGCCGAGCCCATCGCACCAAAGTCACGCAAAAAGTGCTGGTGCGGATGTGAGGGCAAACGAACGCACAGGGGAATGGCTAACGGTGTTTGCCTTACAACGGCATGTCACCTTGGCATCCTCCGTTGGGTAAAGACAGGTTCTGTGCGCGGTAACAGCTAATTATGATCGTCAAAGTCCCGGAACAGCGCCAATTCCCAAGCGCCAGCAAACAAGACCAAAAGAAATTCGATGATCTGGTTGATTATCTCCTGGAGAATTTCGAACAAGAGAAAACACAGGATTTCTTGCGGGCGCGCTACGGGCACGAGACAAATCATGAAGTCGTTCAGGCCGGCTTTGCCGATATCCTGACTTACGCGTCTGCAGACAAATCCCTCATTGGCGGCCACAGCACCGACGGCAACGGCGTCGCTCCCGAACAAACCGATCAAGAAACAGCGCCCAATCCCTTTGGGGACAAGTGCCTTGCGGTCGAACTCCACGAGGTAGCCCATCTGACAACCGCCATCGGGGAAATGAACGCAGTAGCAGCTCGCAACGCACGGGTGAAAGATGCCGCATATCACTTCATCCTTTCGTGGCCAGAACACGAGTCGCCATCTCATGAAGCGATTTTCGATGCCGCACGTCATGCCATCAAGGCGCTCAATCTGCAAGAGCATCAGTATATGATCGCAATTCACGGGAACACAGACAACATCCATTGTCACGTTGCCGTTAACCGTGTGCATCCTCGCACATTCAAGTCGCAGCATCTGGCGTACGCACAGCGAACTCTCCATCGAGCCGCCCGCGAGTCGGAAATTAAGCACGGATGGACTCACGACAACGGCATCTACATCGTCGAAATGGGCGAAGACGGTCAAAAACGCATCGTCAAAAATCTCGATATCGACACCCACTCCATCGACGCCTACACCGAAGGCCCACGCTCCAAAGGCCGATCCACTACCGGCAACTCCCGAGTGGATTCCTCCACCATTGTGTCTCCCTGGACTGATCCCGACTCTTTGCTCAACTGGATGCGCAAGACGATTGCACCGTCGCTCAAAAAGGCGATGCCCACGTTCTCGCAATGGCAGGATCTTCACCACTTTCTGTCGCACTACGGTGTGACGTTGAACGACACGGGTGGCGGTGGTTTGCGGTTATCGGCCATCGATGCGCAAACCGGCGAAGTGCTAGACATTGCGGCCAGCAAAGCCCTGCGCCAATTCAAGCGACAAGACCTCGAATCACGTTGGGGCGCTTATCAAAAATCGACCCCAGCCAACCAAGCCAAACCACCAAGGAGCGCCAATCATGCCCCAGAAAATCTCACCGACGTTGACCGATTTGACCAGTTCGGAGAACACCCACGAACCGCCGCCCGAGGCCAACGCCTGTCGGACATGCGCGGCCTCGATGTGGCAGACGACGGCAACGGAGCTTCGCTGTTATTGCCGGGTGATGCACGTCTTCACATGGAGCACAACGAAGCCGACTTCGATACGCGCGTGCGATATGGAAGCGATGGAGGCAGAACCTCAATAAACCGTTCAGCGGCCACTTCACGGCAGGAGCGCCCTACCCTTTCGACGGCGGCCGACCTCAATGCTTTCGAATATGGTGCCAAGAAACGGAAACGCGATCCGGAGTTGCGTGAGCAGCGTAAAGCTGAGCGCGCAGCAGAACGAATCGCCTTGCGCCAGCGGTACCAGACATATCGATCCGACCTTCGAGTGATGCACCAGGCGCACCAAGCAAAAATGGCGGCGCTGCGCACCGAGCATCAGCAAGTTCGGCAAAAACAAAAAGAATCGTTCTACACCGAGAAACGGGACATTCTTGCCTCTCAAGCAAACGTTTCATCCGGCGCCGAGCACTTCAAAATCGATGGAACCTTTACCGACACCTCCACAAAACTTACCCTTCTCGCCGCCAACCACACCGTAGCCAACCTTCAGCTCACCGCACAGCAGCGCGCTGAGAGAGCTATGCACAACATGACCCGGCCGGCCACATTGTCCTGGCGCGATTGGCTCCTGGAATCCGCGCAGCAAGGTGATCAGGCGGCATTGGCTGCACTACGTGGCATCGTTTATCAGGCCAAACGAGACGAACGTAACATTGCACGCTCGCAAGAAGTTCATTCCGCTGGCGCATCCGCTTCGGTGAACAATGTCCTTAACGATGACGAAGCAGACTACATCGCGATTGTCGCCAAGATGCGCAAGGAGGAAATGCAGGAACAGGCAATTCGCAGCGCGGACACCAACAGGGTTCGTCCCTACGAGTGTGATCCGTTGTTAGTGATAACGCATAACATGACGTACAGGGTTACCGGCAACGGCAATGTACGCTTTTATGATCAGGACCAGCATCTGTTCACTGATCGCGGAAATCGGCTCACCTTTGACCGCGCGAAAGTCACTGACGACGAACTCCGGCTCGCCCTACTACATGCCCGTGAGAAATTC
Source organism: uncultured Dechloromonas sp. (assembly GCA_946477505.1). Lineage (GTDB taxonomy): Bacteria > Pseudomonadota > Gammaproteobacteria > Burkholderiales > Rhodocyclaceae > Azonexus. The sequence continues at coordinate 5,022 of CAMKYP010000300.1, forward strand.
GGCAACCGCATTACATTGACCGGGGAGGATGCAATTTTCACTGAGCGCATGGTCAAGATGGCCGATGATATGGGCATCAGCATTATTAACCCAGAATTGCAGGCTATAGTTCGCGCCCATCGTGCAGCGAAAACCCAGCCGTCGCCAGCTACCCAGACGCCAGCTACCCAGACGCCAGCTACCCAGACGCCAGCTAC
>CAMKYP010000301.1 GCA_946477505.1 uncultured Dechloromonas sp.
ATGCTCTGGAAGTCGGGGCCGCGCTTGATGCGGATCGGCGACGAGGTGCGCGTCTCGACGCCGGTGAGTACCGCGTCGGCCATGGCGAACCCCTTGATCTGGCGGTCGAAGGCGGGGATGGCCTCGCGCAGGGCTTCGGTGACGTAGGCCGGAACACAGGTCGCCAAGTCGGTCCAATGGACCCCCGGCTGATAGGAGGGTTCGACATTGCCTTGAGCCGTGGAAGGCCGGCCGGCGAGGAAGTCGCCGATCTTTTGCGCCGGGGCGCTGTAATCGCCGCCGCCGGCGACGAAGGCGGCCGATTCCCAGTGGCGCTGGAAGTCCATGCCGAGCAGCGGGTTCTTCCTGAAGTCGCCGGGGAAATCCTCGGGGTCGATATTCACGACCAGGGCCGAGTTGGCGTTGCGTTCGGCGCGTGAATACTGGCTCATGCCATTGGTCACGACGCGCCCGGGTTCCGAGGTGGCAGCGACCACCTGGCCGCCGGGGCACATGCAGAAACTGTAGGCGGCACGGCCGTTCTTGCAGTGGTGCACCAGCTTGTAGTCGGCAGCGCCGAGGATTTCGTTGCCGGCGTTAGGGCCGAAACGGGCGTGGTCGATCAGCGTTTGCGGGTGCTCGACGCGGAAGCCGATGGCGAAGGGCTTGGCTTCGATATAGACACCGCAATCGTGGAGCATCTGGAAGGTGTCGCGGGCGCTGTGGCCCACCGCCAGCACGACGTGGCGGCTGATCAGCCGCTCGCCGTTGGCGAGTTCGACGCCGACGACTTGGCCATCCTCGCGCAGCAGCTTGTCGACCTTGGCCTCGAAGCGGATTTCGCCGCCGAGGTCGACGATGTTCTGGCGGATGTTCTCGACCATCTTGACCAGCCGGAAGGTGCCGACGTGCGGCTTGCTGACGTAGATGATTTCCTCGGGTGCGCCGGCCTTGACGAACTCTTCCAGCACCTTGCGGCCGTAGAAGTTGGGGTCCTTGATCTGGCTGTACAGCTTGCCGTCGGAGAAGGTGCCGGCGCCGCCTTCGCCGAACTGGACGTTCGACTCCGGGTTCAGGGTGTTCTTGCGCCACAGGCCCCAGGTGTCCTTGGTGCGCTCGCGGACGATCTTGCCGCGCTCCAGCACGATGGGGCGAAAGCCCATCTGGGCGAGGAGCAGCGCAGCCATGAAGCCGCAGGGGCCCATGCCGATGACGATGGGGCGCTCGCTGAGTCCGGCCGGCGCCCGGGCGACGACCTTGTAGGCCATGTCCGGCGTCGGGCCGATGTTGCGGTCGCCGCTCAGGCGCTTGAATACGGCGGCTTCGTCGCGCAGGGTGCAGTCGAGGGTGTAGATCAGCGAGATCGCCGATTTCTTGCGGGCGTCGTAGCCGCGCCGGAAGATGCTGAATTCCAGCAGGTCGCCATCGGCAATGCCCAGGCGCTGGAGGACGGCCGGGCGCAGGGCGTCGGCGGCATGGTCGAGGGGCAGCTTCAGTTCGGTGATGCGCAGCATGGGTTTTCCTCAGCGGGCCTTGAACTGCTTGTGGCAGGACTTGCAGCTGTCGTGCACCGCATCGTAGGCTTTCTCGATCCCGTTCTTGTCGCCGCCCTGGACGGCAGCCTGCAGCTTGTCGGTGGCGGCGATGAAGCCCTGCTTTTCCTTCTCGAAGGCCTCCGGCTGGCTCCAGACTTCGGGCGTCGCTTTGGTCGGCGGGTAATTGGTATCTGGGCTGAAGTGGCTCCACGGCAGATCGCGCTTGGCGACCAGTTCGGCCGTGAACTTTCCGAAACGCTCGGCGTCGTACGACCCCTTGCGCAGCATCACTCCCATCGGTTCGAAGGACTTGATGATGTCCTTGAAGGCTTGCTGGCGCTGCTTGACCGGCTGCCCGGGGCGGGTGTCCTCGGGCTCGCCACAGGCGGCGAGCAGGGTGATGGACAGGATGAGGGCGGCACGTAATACGGCGGGCATGAGCGTTAGGGCGAGTGAAATCGGGAGGCGCCGATTATACGTGCTGCCCGTGGGCGGCAGGAAACGCCCGGTGCTGCCGACTCCGGCCGCGTTACGTAGTAGCCACAGTTTGTTGTTTCAAAATGCGGAGATAGATTCTGCAATATGAAATAACGGGCTGCCGATGGAGATCGGTGGCGCCATTGAATATCTTTCCGGAAAGGGTGATCGTGAGTCGTTTTCAGTCAAGATGGATACGCGCCGGCCTGGTTGCACTGACGGTCTTGTTTTCGTCGGCTGCCGTCCTTGCAGACATCAAGGTGGTGCAGATTGCGCCGCTCAGCGGGCCACTGGCCGATACGGGCAAGTTGCTCCGTCAGGGGGCCGAGCTGGCCTTCCGCGAAGCCAACGACAAGGGGGGCGTGCTTGGGCAGAAAGTCGTGCTCGAATCGCTGGATGACGGCTACAAGGTGGAAGAAACGGTACGCCTGGCCCGCGAGGTTGCCAGAAGGCCGGACAAGCCGGTAGCGCTGCTCGGTCTGGTCGGCACCGGAAACATGGCGGCGCTTCTCAAACAAGGTGTTGTCGACGAGGTGGGCCTGCCCATCGTCGGGGTGCGCACCGGGGCCGTCAATGTGCGTCAGCCGGGGCACCCGCTGGTATTCCATCTGCGGGCCAGCTATGCGTTGGAGATGGAGAAGCTGGTCGAAATGGCTTCCGCCATCGGCAGTCGCCAGTTTGGCGTTTTCTATCAGGACGATCCCTTTGGCCTGGATGGCCTGGAGTCGGCGCGCAAGGCGCTTGGCAAGCGCAACCTGAGCCTGGTGGCGAGCGCCGGGTATGCCAAGAACACGACCCAGGTCGACGCGGCAGTCGATACCCTGCTCAAAGCAAGCACTGTGCAGGCCATCGTGATGGCTTCGAACACCCAGGCCACGGCAGCCTTCGTCCAAGCCTATCGGGCGCGTGGCGGCGTCGCCCAGCTCTATGCGCTATCGGTCAACAACGACCGGGAGATCGTCGAGCGGATCGGTGCCGAACGGGCGCGTGGACTGGGCATCGTCCAGGTCGTGCCGTTTCCGTTTTCCGGGGTGATGCCGCTGGCGCGCGAGTATCAGAAGGCCTTGGGCAGTCGGCATCCGGGGGTACAACCGACGGTGACCGGGATGGAAGGGTTCATTTATGGCAAGGTGCTGCTCGAGGCGCTCCGGCGGGCCGGCCCGCAAGCGACGCGCGAGGCCGTGGTGAAGGCTCTCGAAAGCGCGCCTTTCGAACTGGGCGGCCATGTCGTCGATTTTTCGCCGCAGAGCCACGAGGGCAGCCAGTTCGTCGAGCTGACGATCATTGGCGCTGGTGGCAAGTTGATGCGCTGATGGTCGGGCCACGCCAGCCCGGGGCGGTTGCTCAGGTAACGACGTAATCGATGACTTCCGGCGCCGTGCTGCGGGGTGTTTCGCCGACCAGTTCGCAGACCGAGGTTTCGAGGCCGTGGCACATCGAGGCGAGTGCCAGGTCGTTCGGTTCGGTGCCGAAGGGTTCCTCGATCTGTTCGCCGATGACATCGAGGGCGAGGAAGGTGTAGGCGATGAAGGGTGCAACCACGGCGGTCAGCCAGCCGATCGAGGTGCTGAGGCCGATGGGCAGCAGCAGGCAATAGACCATGACCGTCCGGTTCATCAGCACGCGGTAGGTGTAAGGAATCGGCGTGTTGGCGATCCGCTCGCAGGCGCCGGAGGCTTCGGTAAGCAGGTTGAGGTTGCGATCGATGGCCAGCAACTGCATGTCACTGATCGCACCGTGCTGTTGCGCGGCAGCGAGATCGCGTCCCAGGGCGAGGAGCAGGGCTGCGGGAGGAAAGCGGGCGGCGCAGACTTGCTCGGCGAGCGCCGGGGCGAGCCGGCAGGCCAGGTCAGCCCGGGGATCGGTGCGCCGCAACTGGTGCTTGAGGGCGTAGGCGAAGGCGGCCAGCGTGCGTGCGACGCGCTGGTGCAGCTCGATTTCATGGGGGGCGAAGCTGACGATTTCGCGGGTCAGCGAGCGGGCGGCGATGAGCAGGGCGCCCCACTGCTTGCGGGCTTCCCAGTAGCGCTCGTAGCTGACCGAGTTGCGAAAGCCGAGGAAGATGGCCAGCGCGACCCCCATCAGCGTGAAGGGCGGGATGGAGAGCGCCGAGGCTGCGTGGGCGCTCATCCACCAGTCCAGGCTGAGGATGCTGGCGATGGATACCGCCAGGACGAGCAAGAGGCGGGTGGCAATATACGGGAGTACCGAACCGCGCCAGACGAACAGCAGGTGAAACCAGTGGAGGTGGGGGCGAACGATCATCGGGCGGACAAGGGGAAGGATGAAAGGAGGAGCGAGCGTCAGCGTGTTTCGTCCACGACCATGATCAGCCGGGCTTCGATGTCGGCGACGATGCGTGCCGCTTCGCTGTCGCTGCTGCAGGCTTCGGCCAGCGCCGGCGGGCGGACGAGGCCGATGCGGGTGGTGCCGTTTTCAGTGAAGACCGAGATGCGCCACGGTAGCGCCAGGCTCAGGCGCATGTCGATCGCCAGCAGGTCGGCGGCGTAGCGATGATGGATGATCTCATGTACCTGGCAGTCCTCGTCGATATCGATTCCCCGCCGCTGCAGGAGTTCGCCGATGTCCTGGCGATGCAGGATGCTGAAACCCAGGCGCTCGACCACCGGCCCCAGGTCGAAGTTGGCTTCGTAGAACGACTTGCTGCTTTCGACGATGTAGAACACGACTCTTCCTTGGATTGGGCTGCGGGCAGCAGGATAGCGGAGGCTTGCCGATCGAACAATCGGCCTCTAGCGTGCCGTTCAGCCGTTGGCCGTGGGATCGCGGTCGTCGGCCAGCCGGAAGGCGTTGCGGCCGCCATGCTTGGCAAGGTACAAGGCGCGGTCGGCGTTTTCCAGCAACTGGCAGATATCCTTGCCGTGCGTGGGGTAGATGGCGATACCGATGCTGGCGCTGATCGGGCTGCGTATGCCGTCGTAAGGCTCGGCCAGGCGCGTGACGAGGCGCTGGGCGGTTTCCTCGGCGCTGTCGCGGTCGGCATCGACGAGCAGGATGGCGAACTCATCGCCGCCCATGCGGGCTGCCGCGTCCGAGGCCCGGATGGCCGACTCGATACGGCGGGCTACGGCTTCGAGAAGGTGGTCGCCGGCGGGGTGTCCTTCTTCGTCGTTGACCACCTTGAAATTGTCGAGGTCGATGGCCAAGACGGCCAGGTGGCCGTTTTCACGCTCGACAATGGCCAGTTGGTGCTGGAGTAG
>CAMKYP010000302.1 GCA_946477505.1 uncultured Dechloromonas sp.
TATCTGGCTTCACTGGTCGAAGGCGTTACGCCAGCCTTTCAGTATGCGATCGTGGCCGGTGCCGTGACCGGCGGGGGGCTGACCATCATTGCCAATGCGCCCAACCCGGCGGGCATTGCCATTCTGAAATCCAGTTTTGCCGAAGAAGCGATCAGTCCGCTCGGGCTATTCCTGGCCGCCCTTCCGCCAACGGTGGTCGCCGCACTCGCATTTTTGACGCTGTAGGTGGGCCGCGCCGTCCCGGTGCTCAGCTTTTGACAGGCCGTTTCGATAGCTTGCGCTGCAAGGTGCGCCGGTGCATCTTCAGCGCGCGCGCCGTTGCCGAGATGTTGCCGTCGTTTTCGTTGAGTACCCGCTGGATGTGTTCCCACTCCAGGCGGTCGACCGAGAGCGGCTCATCGGATATCGGGAGGTCGAAATCCGGGGCGCTGTCATCGTCGAAAGCGGTCAGGATGGCTTCGATTTCGACCGGCTTGGCGAGGTATTGGATGGCACCCAGCTTGACGGCGTCGACGGCCGTGGTGATGCTGGCATAGCCGGTCAGTACCACGATGCGGCAGTCCGGCCTGATTTCCAGCAGCCTGGGGATAAGCGCCAGCCCGGAACTACCGTTGAGGTTGAGGTCCAGGATGACGTTGCCGGGTTTGAGTTCGCGGGCCTTGTCCAGCGCGGACTGGGCGTCACGGGCGCCGCAGGCCGCGTAGCCACGGCGTTCCAGGGTGCGGACGAGGATGGCATTGAAGCTGGGGTCATCGTCGATGATCAGCGTTGTTTCGATCATGATTTGACCCTGGTCAGTTCGATGCGGGCAAGGGCACCGCCCTCTTCGCGATTTATCAGGGAAAGCCGGCCGCCGAGTTGTTCGATGGCTGTTCGGGTCAGCATCAGGCCGACCCCGCTGCCCCGTTCGTGCGCCGGAAAACCGGACTGTCCGCCATGGGCCAGAACATCGGGCGGGTAGCCGGGACCGCGGTCGCGGATTTCAAAACAGATTTCGTCGACGCTCCATCCCAGGCGGATCTCCAGGGGATGGTGGGTAGCGTTGGCGGCATTGTTCAGCAAGTTGAGCAGCGCCTGTTCCAGGCGCGGATCGGCCACCAGGCTCGGGGCTGGTCCGTCGCTGGTCAGGATCAGCCGGCTGTTGGCCTGAGGGCGAGCCGCGTGCCAATGCTGGCGCAGACTTTCCAGCCAGCGGTCAGCAGGTAGCAGTTCGGCGTTTTCGAGCCGTTCGGCGCCGGCGCGTCGCGACAGGCCGGTGATGATCTGTTTGCAGACGCCGATCTGTTGGCGAAGCAGGGCGATATCGTCATGGATGGCTGGAGGCAGGCTCGGGTCGTTGGCCAGTTCACCAGCTAGCAGGGACATGGTGCCCAGTGGCGTGCCCAGTTCATGCGCGGCGCCGGCGGCGAGGGTACCCATCGCCATCACCCGTTCGTCGCGCAACGCCTGTTCGCGCGTTGCCGCCAGTTCGGCATCGCGTTCGCGGATCAGCCGGGTCATGCGCACGATGATCCAGGCGATCATGGCGGCCGAAATGACGAAAATCAGCCACATGCCGATCAGGTGCAGGCGCGTCGCGCGCGTCGCATCGGTCATCGGCAGGGGAATAAAGAACACCATCAGCAGTGAATAGGCGGCGATGGCCGTGGCGCTGACGACGAGCACGCAGCGCGCGGGCAGGGTTAGGGCGGCGATGGCGACGGGCGGCAGCAACAGGGAAACCAGGGGATTGGCGGCGCCGCCGGTGAAGAAGACGATGGCGGAAAGGGCGCCGATATCGAACAGCAGCTGGCTGAACAACTCGCCCGCGCTGGCCTGTTCGCTGCGCGCCACGCGCCATTGGGCGAGGGCGTTGAAGGCGCCGATCAAGGCGAGGATGCCCAGGAGCGGTACTTGCGGAACCGGAATATCGAGCAGGCCGGGGGCCATCAGGGCGAGCTGGATCAGGATGGCCAGGACCACCCAGCGTCCCAGCACCAGGCGGCGGAGATTGGCCAGATGATCGGTGCTTTCCGTTGTCCATGCGCTGATTGCCATGGGGCGAATTATGCGTGATTTGTGTCAATTTACGGATGACGACTTGATGCGACAATTTGCCGCAGCGAACTCTGGAGTGCCCACATGAAGAAAAACCTGCGTCTTGCCGCGCTGGCCGTCGTCCTGGTCTGCAGCGGCGGAAGCTTTGCCGTCGAACTCGAAAAAGGCGGCGACAAAGGCAAGGAAATCAATGGCACGTGCGCTGCCTGCCACAGCGACAACGGGCAGGGTGGGAAGAAGGGTGAATACCCACGGATCGCGGGGCAGCAGGTCAAGTACCTCGAGAGCCAACTGAGAAGTTTCCGGGCGAGGACACGGGTCAATATCCCGATGTTCCCCTACACCCAGGAACGCGAGCTCTCGGATGAGGACATCAAGGAAGTTTCGGCCTACCTGAGCAGCATCGAACTGGATACCAAGATGCCGACCTATACCGGCAACGAGGACGCACTGACCAAGTTGCTGATGGCGGACAAGGTGATGATTATCCCGCGCGCCGAGGGCGATCTGGCCAATGGCGAAAAAATCTACCAGAAGCAGTGTGCCTCCTGCCACGGAAAAACCGGCAAGGGGCGCGGCATGTTCCCGATGCTCGTCGGGCAATACACCAATTACCTGCAACGCCAGGTCGACCTGTACCTGAAGGGCGACCGGCCGCATGACGAGGAGGGAACCGTCGGCGTGCTCAATGGCCTCAAGGTGCAGGACATCCAGGATATCCTAGCCTATCTCACCTCGATTCAGGATGCCGGAAAATGAAACATCTTCCATTGATTCTTCTGGGGCTGCTGCTTTCGAGCGGTGCCGTGGCGCACGGGCATCCGGCGCCGATTGACGACAGCATGCCCGATGCCCAGAAAATGCGTTTCTGCGAACGGGTTCGCGACCATGCCCTGCAGGCGTTCTACAACCGCGACCGCGGCCGTCCGATGAAACTTTTCGACGAGGATGGCAGCGATGGCCCGCGCATCACCAACGTGATCATCAAGCGCATCTACGAAGAACCCCAGATTTCCAGCCCGAAGAAGGCCGAAGCCTTTGGGCGGGCGACCTGCAACGAGATGATGGGGACGAAGGGCGTTTCAGAATAGGAAGGGAATAAAGCGCTTCGTGCGCCGCATGTAGTCGGCGTAGTCCTGGCCGAAGTAAGTCAGGCATTCCCTCTCGTCGGTGGTGGCGGTCAGCCACAGCGCGATGCTGGCAACCAGGACGATGGGGGTGCCGATCAGGCTTGGGTCCTGAAAATAGGCGCCCCAGGCCAGCGCCAGCAGGGATGCGTACATCGGGTGGCGAATATAGGCAAAGATGCCGTGGGAGACGAGTTGGGTCGTCTTCTCGAATTCGTAGAACGAGCCATCGTCGCGTTGGGCTCCGGGGGCGCCGTCGCGTTTCAGGGTCGCCACGCCGAGAACGACCAGCGCAATGCTGGTCAGCATCAACAGCCAGGACGCGAACTGGTGGGGCGAATAGGGATCGTCGCCCCAGACCGGACGGTTGAGGACGATCAGGCCGAGAATGGCCTCCCAGGCGAAGAAACGGTAGAAGCCGTGGCTGCCAGGCTTGCTCAAGGGTTTGCGCGACCACCAGACGATGATGGCCGAGCCGGCAAGAAAGAGAATGGCGTCGCTCATGTCAGCTCGCGAAGGCTTGGGTCATCGCGGCAATCATGTAGCCGTGATCGAGAACGCCTGCACTTTCACGGATGCTGTGCATGGCCCACATCGGCGAGCCGACATCGACGCTGGGGATGCCCAGCTGGGCGGCGACGATGGGACCGATGGTGCTGCCGCAGCCGAGGTCGGTGCGGTGCGCGTATTGCTGGCAGGGTACGCCGGCGCGTTCGCAGAGGGTCATGAAGCGGGCGGCGGTCTCGGCCGTCGTGCTGTAGCGCTGGTTGGCGTTGCTCTTGATCACCGGGCCGGCGTTGACCAGCGCATGGTGGCAAGGTTCGTAGGCTGCCGGGAAATTCGGGTGCCAGCCATGTGCCATGTCGGCGCTGATAAAAAAGCTGCCAGCCAGCATCCGCCGCCGGTCCTCGTCATCGAGGCCGAAAGCGCCGGCGAGGCGGGCGATCACATCGCCAAGAAAGCTGCCGCCGGCACCTGCCGCGCTTTCGCTGCCGACTTCCTCGTGGTCGAAGAAGGCAACCAGACAGGTCTGCTCCGGTTCGCGGGTAGCCAGCAACGCAGACAGCGCGGCATGGCAGGAAACTAGGTTGTCGAGCTGGCTGTCGGCGACGAACTCGTTGTTGGCCCCCCAGAGTGAGCCTTTCTGCGTGTCGTAGGCGGCCAACTCCCAGGTCAGCAGGTCGTCCGGTGCGACATCGAGCGCCGCGGCGATCGGAGCGCGGAAGCGCTGTTCGGCGCCGTCGTCGCCGGCGACGCCCAGGATCAGCGGCAGTTCGGTCTGCTTGTTGAACTTGAGGCCGGCTTCGTTGACCTCGCGGTTCATGTGGATGGCGAGATTGGGCAGGCGCAGCAGGGGGGCATCGAAGCGCAGCAGGCGGCTCTCGCTGCCCCCAGCGGTGCGGACATTGACGCGGCCGGCCAGCGACAGGTCGCGGTCGGTGAAGGTGGTCAGGATGGGGCCGCCATAAACCTCGACACCAAGGCGGATCATGCCGCCGGTCTTTTCGGCAGGCTTTGGTTTGAGACGCAGGCCGGGCGAATCGGTATGGGCGCCGATCAGCGTCAGTCCGCGTTCGGCCAGTGGCGCGCTACCGACAACGAAGGCGATGATCGACGAGCCGCCACGGGCGACGAAATAGCGGCCGCCAGCCTGCAACGACCAGCGGGCGCTTTCGTCGAGAGCCTGGTAGCCGGCGGCGCGCAGCCGGGATTCGCAGGTGGCGACGGCATGCCAGGGACTGGGACTGGCATCGATGAAATCGAGCAGATCACGGGCGGTTAGGGTGGCGTGAGCGTCTGCGTGAGAATCGGCGTGGGGCATGGCGGCGGGTATCCAGCGGGTATCGTGTATCGGCCCGGAATGCTACCGCAGATGCCGGCCGGGCAGAAGGCAGGCGGGCAATGGCAGCGCCTGGGCCGGCGGACGGGTCGGCCGGGCGAGGCATTCCGCATTCGCTCGGCGGGGGCTACACCGCGTCCATGAGCGAAATTGTCATTACCCGCAAGCACAGTCTCGGCGTTCGCAATGCAAGGATCGCCGCCG
>CAMKYP010000303.1 GCA_946477505.1 uncultured Dechloromonas sp.
TTTCTCACGCAAGGCCTCTCATGCAAGCTAGCTCCCTCGCCGCTGTTTCCTGTGATACCAAGTCTGCAACCAACGGCCGTCGCTGGGCTGTCGAGGATGTTCTCGCCCTCTACGATATGCCGCTGATGGATTTGATCTGGCGTGCGCAGGGGGTGCATCGCGAGCATTTCGATCCGAATGCCATTCAGCGTTCGACCTTGCTGTCGGTGAAGACCGGCGGTTGTTCGGAAGATTGCAGCTATTGCTCGCAGTCGGCACGCTACGAGACGGATACCGCCCGCGAACGCCTGATGCCGCTCGACGAAGTCGTCGCCGCCGCCAAGGCCGCCAAGGACAAGGGCGCTTCCCGCTTCTGCATGGGTGCCGCCTGGAAAGGTCCGAAGGACAACGATCTTGACCGCGTGCTGGACATGGTGCGCGAGGTCAAGGCGCTTGGCATGCAGACATGTGTGACCCTCGGTATGCTCAAGGACGGCCAGGCCGAAAAGCTCAAGGAGGCCGGCCTCGACTACTACAACCATAACCTGGATACCGACAAGGAGTTCTACGGCCAGGTCATCAAGACCCATACGCACGACGACCGCCTGGATACCCTGGATCAGGTGCGCGATGCCGGTATCAACGTCTGTTCGGGCGGCATCATCGGCATGGGCGAGTCGCGCAAGAACCGTGCGGCTCTGATCGTGCAGTTGGCCAACCTGCCGAAACCGCCGGAGTCCGTGCCGATCAACAATCTGGTCCCGATTCCGGGAACGCCGCTGGCCGACAATCCGCGTCTCGATCCGTTCGAGTTCGTGCGTACCATCGCGGCGGCCCGCATCACCATGCCGACTTCCTGGGTGCGTCTGTCGGCCGGCCGACAGGAGATGAGCGACGAACTGCAGGCCCTGTGCTTCTTGGCCGGCGCCAACTCGATGTTCTACGGCGACTTCCTGCTGACCACCGGTAATCCGGACATTGAGCGCGACGATGCCTTGTTTGCCCGCCTGGGTATCAAGGCGGTTTGAGTGCTGGCTTTGTCGATCGGCAGCAGGTCGGTCGACGTTTCTCCCGTGTTGCACCGTCCTACGCCGAGGCGGATTTCCTCGTTCGCGAGGTTGATGGTCGGATGCTGGAGCGTCTGGACTACGTCAATCTCGAACCGAAACGGATACTTGATCTCGGATGCAGTCGGGGAGGCAGCTTTTCTGCCTTGATGGCGCGCTATCCCGATGCGGAGTTGATGGGGCTGGATCTTTCGCCGGCCATGCTGCGCGCGGGGCATTTGCAGCCAAGCGGATGGCGCCGTTGGTTGGGGGGCGGGAAAAAATCAAATGCCTTGCGTCTCGCGGCAGACGCCGCCCATCTTCCATTAGCTGCCCGTTCGACCGCGCTGGTGTGGTCCAATCTCCTGCTGCACTGGCTGGATGATCCGATTCCAGCATTGGCCGAGGCGCACCGGGTTCTGGAGATCGGCGGCTTGTTGATGTTCTCGACGTTGGGTCCGGATACGCTCAAGGAACTGCGCACGGCGTTCAGCGACGGTTACGCGCACACCCAGCGCTTTGCCGACATGCACGACCTGGGCGACATGCTGGTCGGCTGCGGTTTTGCCGATCCGGTGATGGATATGGAGGTCATCACGCTGACCTACGACGATCTTGATGCGATGCTCGCCGAATTGCGGGCCGCGGGTTCGATGTGCGCCATGAAAGATCGCCGCCATGGGCTGACGGGGCGCCAGGCCTGGGCGACGGCACGCGCCGCCTACGAACGCTTGCGGCAGGATGGCAAGCTTCCTGCCACGTTCGAGATTGTCTACGGGCACGCCTGGAAAGCCGCACCGAAACAGGCGCCCGATGGCCGGGCGATCGTGCGCTTCGACTTGCCGCGCAAGGGCTGACCTTCCGGCGCTTACTCCGGCTTCTGCCTGAAGAATTTGACCGGTTTGGCCGTCGCGAAGCGCGGTACTGGAATGGCCTTGCGGCGGCGCTCCCGAACGCGCCAGCCGAGCAGCAGGGCGACGGCGATCGAATACGCCAAGGGCCATAGCAAGGCGGTTGCCTTGACCAGCCAGAAGTAATGCACGCAAGCCAGAATGCTGATCAGGTAGATATTGCGATGCAGTTCCTGCCATTTGCGCCCACCCAGCTTGCGGATGGCCCATTGGTTCGACGTCAGCGCCAGCGGCACAAGCAGCACAAACGCTGCGAAGCCGACGGTGACGAAGGGGCGTTTGGCAATATCGCGGGCAATGTCGGCGATTTCGAAGGCGTGATCGAAGCCGATGAAGGACAGGAAGTGCAAGTCAGCATAGAAGAAACAGAAGAGGCCGAGCATCCGGCGCAGGCGGGTTAGCCAATGCCATCCCGTGATTGTTCGTAGCGGTGTGACGCACAGGGTGATGAGCAGCAGGTTGAAGGTCCAGATACCGGTCCACCGTTGCACGAACTCGACCGGATTGGGTCCGAAGTCGTCGGTATAGGCAGCCCAAGCCAGACGGGCTAAGGGCAACAGGCCGATCAGGAATAGCGCGACCTTGATCTGGGCGAGCTGTCGGGCGTTGGGAGTAGGGGGCATGTCAGAAATGTTTGCGCAGGTCCATGCCAGCATACAGGCTGGCCACTTGTTCCGCATAGCCATTGAAGGGCAGCGTCTTGCGCTTGAAGAACTCGCCCAGGCGACGCTCGTGGCTCTGGCTCCAGCGTCGGTGAGGGACATCGGGATTGACGTTTGAGTAAAAACCGTACTCCTCCGGCCCGGCCTTGGTCCATGTGGTTTCCGGCTGTTTCTCGACGAAGCGGATGCGGACAATCGATTTGGCACCCTTGAATCCATACTTCCAGGGAACGACCAGCCTGATCGGCGCGCCGTTCTGCTTGGGCATCACCTCGCCGTACATCCCGACAGCCAGGATGGTCAGTGGGTGCAATGCTTCATCCAGGCGGATGGCTTCCATGTAGGGCCAGTCGAGGAAGGGGAGGCGTATGAAGGGCATCTGCTCGGGATCGGACAGCGTCCAGAATTCGACGAACTTGGCGTTGCCGGTGGGCTCGACGCGCTTGAGCAGTTCGCTGAAGGGGAAACCGACCCAGGGGATGACGGCGCTCCAGCCTTCCACGCAGCGCATGCGGTAGATGCGTTCCTCCAGGGGAGCCCATTTCAATATGTCCTCGATGGCGAAGGTCTTTGCCGTTTTGACCTCGCCATCGACAGTGATGCTCCATGGGCGCGTCCGGAGCCGGTGGGCGTGCTTGGCCGGGCTTTCCTTGTCGGGGCCGAATTCGTAGAAATTGCCGTAGCCGGTGACCGATTTGAGCGGCGTCGTTTTCTCGTCCATCAGCGAAAACGGGCTGCTTTGCAGTTTGCCCAGGCTGGCGCCCGGTGCGCCCTCCGAGGAAATTCCGTGAGCCATGCCCAGCGCACCTGCGCCGCCGGCCAACAGCAAGGTCTGGATGAATTTGCGGCGCGTGGCGTAGTGTGCCGGGTCGGTGATGTCAGAAGGGGGGAGGTCGTGAGGGTGGCGGATCAGCATGTCAGTTCCCGAAAGCGGTGTACTGATTGGTCGGCGATCGGACGCAATTCTTACAGTTGCTTCCGTGTTGCCTTGTGACCGCTCTCGGGGTGGGAGGTTCAGCCTCCCAAGGTGGCGTACAGCGCTTCGATATCTTCCCTGGCTTCGGTCAGCAGGTCGATATAGCGTTCGCGGTCGGCCGTTCGGGCCGCTTCTTCGTCCGGTGACAAGGCGGGGCCGGGAAGCCAGCTCATGTCGTCATCCGTCAGCAGGTTCGCAAAGTGCAGCGCATCGCACACCGTACAGGGCACCTCTACTCGCTGCAGGTGCTCGTGGTCGCGCACCGCCAGTATGATCTGCTCCGGCATGCCCAGAATGTGCAAGAGGCTTTCGCCGATGCTTTCATGCCAGCCGGCGAGTAGTTCCAGCATGGCTTCCGGGGTGTCGCGGTATTCCGCGTATTCGGCGGCGCGGTAAAGCAGGTAGAAAATACCGATGTTGTGAACCAGGCCCGCCAGCATGGCATCGTCGGGATTGATCCGACCCAGGCGGCGGGCAAGGACGCGCGCAATGGCGGCAACGTGGATGGCGTGCTCCCAAGTCGCCCGCGAAATCTTGTTGTAGGCCGACAGGTTGCGCGACTTGAGCATCTGCTCCAGGGCAACGGCCAAGGATGTGGTGCGTACCACCTCGAAGCCCAGTCGTGACACGGCTGTGTCCAGGTCTGTGATGGTCGTTCCCGAGGGGTTGTAGGCGACGGAGTTGGCAAGCCGCAACAGCTTGCTTGAAATCAGCGGTTCGGCACTGATCGCGCGAACGACCAGCGGGATGCCAACCATCGGGTCGCGGAGTGTGTCGCGAACCATCATGGCGGCATCCATGCATGTCGGGAAGTTCACATCGCCCGACAGGTCGCGGGCGATGTCTTCTAGAATACGGAAATGAGAAAAGCCGCTTGTCATCTTAGCCGGCGATGTAGCGCTCCAATTGGTCGATCAGGAATTTCTGGTCGCTGATGGTTTCCTTGACCAGGTCGCCGATCGAAATCATGCCTGCCACGCTCCCGTCCTCGGACAGCACCGGCAGGTGGCGGAAGCGTTTCTCGGTCATCAGTGCCATGCATTCGTCCAGCGTGGTGCCGGGGGTGACGTAGGCGACGCGATCGCTCATGATTTCCCGAACGAGTGTTTCCTTGGAGCTCTTGCCTTGCAGGATGATCTTGCGTGCGTAGTCACGTTCGGAAAAGATACCGACCAGTTGCTCGCCTTCAAGCACGAGCAGTGCGCCGACGTCGTGTTGTGCCATGACGGTGAGTGCGTGAAACACCGTGTCCTTGGGGGTGACGACTGCCAAGGGGCGGGTGCGACTGGCAAGGAGTTGCTTGAGCGTTTTCATTGGTTTCGTCTCCTGATCCGAGGTGGGATGGAGTGCTCAGTCTATGCCGCCCAGCCTGGCATGCCAAGCGCCGAAAAACAAAAAGGCAGCCGGAGCTGCCTTTTTCTCAAGCGAAGCCGGATCAGCGCAGGCCGGCGGCGTATTCGGATACGGCCTTGATCTCGACGTCGGAAAGCTTGGCGGCAATCATGCGCATCATCTTTTCCGGGTCGTTGGCGCGCTCTTCGGTGCGGAAGGACTTCAGCTGGGCTTCGGTGTATTCCGGGAACTGGCCAGCCAGGCGCGGATACTGCGCCGGCAAA
>CAMKYP010000304.1 GCA_946477505.1 uncultured Dechloromonas sp.
TGGAGGTGTTGATGGCGAACTCCTGGGTCGCCGCGGGGATGCGCAGCATTGGATGGGTGAGGATGAACTCGCCGACATCCCGGTCGAGGGTGAAGCCGTGGGTGCCCTGACCGGTGGTGAGCACCAGCATGGTCGCCGGCCCGTAGAGGGCGTAACCGGCGCAGACCTGCCCGGCGCCCGCCTGCAGGAAGTGTTCGAGGGTCGGCGGCACCTCCGGATCGGGCGAGCGCAGCACCGAGAAGATGGCGCCCACCGAGATGTTGGCGTCGATGTTGGAAGAGCCGTCCAGGGGATCGAAGACCAGCAGGTACTTGCCTCGCGGGAAGGCCGCGGGGATCGGGTAGATCGTGTCCATCTCCTCGGAGGCGAGGGCGACTAGGTGGCCACCCCTCTCGGTGGCGTGGACGAGGATCGCGTTGCTGATCACGTCGAGCTTCTTCTGCACCTCGCCCTGAACGTTCTCGTGCTCCGCCGAGCCGAGCACGCCCGCCAGGGCGCCGCGGCTGGCCGCGGTGGCGATCACCTTGCAGGCGGTGGCGATCACGTTGAGCAGTCCGGAAACTCCCCGGTGGCCGCCGGGTGGGCGCGCTGGGACTGGATGATGAACTGGGTCAGGGTGATGCCGGTGGGGGTTATGACCCTCTCCTCGTCGGGGATCGTCGGTGTGGCAAAGGTGGCCGCTTGGCCGGAGTTCCAGAAAAACCCCCTCCGCTACAGCGGAGGGGGTGAAGGCACTTGCCGAGGAGAGTCGATGCAAGTGCGAGGGAGACCGGGCCAAGGGACTACCGTGCAAGGCACTATCGGGACGACAGCTTAGATGGAGGCAATGCTTAAAACAATTTGTAAATACTTTATCGGCAGTTTAGTTTGTCTTAATCAACCCGGCGCCCGGGCGCCATGGCGGAATCGACGGGGCCAAAACAAAGCCCCCGAGTTGCCGAAGGCAGTCGGGGGCGGGAGGCGGCCACAGGGGCGGAGGTTGTCGGCGTTTCAGCTTGTTAGCGAAATCGGTTCAGCTTGTCGGCGTAGAACGCTTTCAGGTCCTGCCGCTCCACGTACGCCCATACCCGTCGCGCCCGGTGCCCTTCCGGCAACACCGATTCCAGATCGCTCGCGCGAAACTCCAACTGGTTTCGGTTCGGCAACAGCACTCGGGCTCGTAACGTCATGGCCTTGGTCGGCCGACTTGCAACGGCTCGATTATACCACTGGCATTGCTGGTACTTTCACGGGCTCTCTGCGGAAGCGGCTGCGGCGACGTGCGAGGGTTGGTCATGTCGGATCGGCGACGTCGCTGTCGTCAGGACGCGTCGTGGCTCATCATCGCAGCAAGATGAGACTCGCCGTGCTCGAGCACGAAGTAGCGGAATGCCTCGGCCGCCGGCGACAACTGCTTGGCCGCAATGTTCACCACGTTCCACCGCCGCTCCAAGGGCAGGCCTTCAACATGAGGTACGGCGATCAGGCCGTTGGACCACTCCAGCGCGATCGTGTGCAGCGACAGAAGACTGACGCCCATGCCGGCCATTACCGCCTGCTTGATTGCCTCGTTGCTAGGCATCTCCATGACGAACGTGGGCTGAATTCGGTGCGCATCCAGGTACTTCTGAAGCGCCTCCCGGGTTCCCGAATCGGGTTCGCGCACGATGAACGGCTCGTTGGCGAGCGCCACCGCGGGCACAGCTTCGGCGCGCGCGAAGCGATGCTGTGGCGACACCACCAGCACATGCGGGTGCGACGCGAACGGTTCCGCTCGAGTGGGGGGATCCTGTGGCGGCCGACCCATGATGCAGAGGTCCACATCGTTGCCCTGCATCATCACGCCAAGCTTTTCCCGACTAGCCAGGCGCAGGCGCACGTCCACGGCAGGATGCTCGGCGTGGAACTTCGCCAGCAACTGCGGCAGGAAGTAGCTGGCGGCACCCACCATCCCGATCGTCAGTCGGCCGGACTCCAGGCGCTTGAAACGGGCCATCATATCCTCGGCGTCCTTCAGCGTCGCCAACAGCCGGCGCGCATAGACGAGGAAGTACTCCCCAGTCGTGGTCAGCGTCATGCGCCGGCCCGCGCGATCGAACAAGGTCAGCCCGACCTGCCGCTCGGCTTCCTTGATTTGCAGCGAAACGGCTGGCGCCGTCAGGTGTAGAGCCTCGGCGGCACGGATCACGCTCGAGTAACGAGCGACCTCACTGACAACCCTGAGTTGCCTGAAGGTGATCTGCATGATTTAGCAAAAGGTAAACGAAAACGAAAGAATATCAAACTTTCTTTTATTCATCACAGCGATTAATGTTCGTCCGTACCCCGGATCCCTTCTCAGGAGAGTTGAATGAACAGCCCGCTTGACTCCCGCTTGGCGGCCGACGCCACCCAGATCAACCAGCCGACGGACGAGCCCCGCGTCGGCCTCGCGCGCCAGGAGGGCGCGGGCCGCGACATTCGCTACACGGCGCATTCGTGCGCGACCGACCGCGCCGAAGCGCAGCGCTACTGAACGAGGACTGCCGCAGCATGACCATGCACCGCATCGCCCCCAGCATCCTCAGCGCCGACTTCGCATGCCTCGGTGACGAGGTACGCGGCGTGATCGCCGCCGGCGCCGACTGGATTCACTTCGACGTGATGGACAACCATTACGTCCCGAACCTGACGATCGGCCCGGCGGTGGCGAAGGCGCTCAAGCCCCACACGCGGCGCGCCGACGGCAGCTCGGCGCCGCTCGACGTGCATCTGATGGTGCACCCGGTGGACACATTGGCGGCCGAGTTCGCGCAAGCCGGGGCCGGCCTCATCAGCTTTCATCCCGATGCCAGCGTTCACGTGGACCGCACCCTGCAGCTGATTCGCGGGGCCGGCTGCAAGGCCGGTCTGGCCTTCAATCCGGCCGCGCCGCTGGACGTGCTGGACTGGACCCTCGACAAGATCGACCTCGTGCTGATCATGAGCGTCAACCCCGGTTTCGGTGGGCAGAGCTTCATCGACAGCGCGCTGCGCAAGATCGAGAGCGCCCGGCGTCTCATCGACCAGTCCGGCCGCGACATCCGTCTGCAAGTCGACGGCGGTATCAAGGTCGACAACATTCGTCGTGCCGCCGATGCGGGCGCCGACACTTTCGTGGCCGGCAGCGCGATCTTCGGCCAATCGAACTACAAGGCCGTCATTGATGCCATGCGGGCCGAACTGGCCGCGCCGATGGGCAAGGTGGCGTGAGGCTGGCGCATGGACGCACCCCTACCTCTGTATCGCATGCGCCAGACCAGCCGCCTGTTCGCCGATCGTAACCGCGTGCTCGACCAGGTCGCGCTCACGACTCTTGCCGCGGCGGACATCCGGGTCAGCCGGGTGTTCGCCGCGGCAACCTGACACTGAACCACTCCGAGGACTCACCCATGCCACTGTCCCACCGCCAGACCCTGACCCGCTACCTGATCGAGGAACGACGCCGCTTCCCCGAGGCCAGCGGCGAACTCAACGCGCTGATCCTCGATGTGGCGCTGGCATGCAAGGCGCTGGCCCGCGTCGTGTCGTTCGGAGAACTCGGCGACGCGTTGAGCGACGGTTCCGCTGCGCCCACGGGGGGGGGCATCAACGTGCAGGGCGAGGTGCAGAAACCGCTGGACGTGCAGTCCAACGAGATGTTCATCCGCATGAACGAGTGGAACGGGCAACTCGCCGGCATGGCCAGCGAGGAGATGGAGGAGCCGTACCTGATCCCGAGCTCTTACCCGCGCGGCAAGTACCTGCTCGTGTTCGACCCACTGGACGGCAGCAGCAACATCGACGTCAACGTCTCCATCGGCAGCATCTTCTCGATCCTGCGCGCCCCGGCCGACGTGGTAGCCAGCGGCCGCGACGTGACCGAAGCGGACTTCCTGCAGCCCGGCGCCGCACAGGTCGCCGCCGGCTACACGATCTACGGGCCGACGACGCAACTGGTGCTGACCGTCGGCAATGGTGTCGCGGCCTTCACGCTGGACCCCAACCTCGGCGAGTTCTTGCTGACGCGCAGCGACATCCGCGTACCCGAGCAGACGCAGGAGTTCGCAATCAACTCCAGCAACAGCCGGTTCTGGGAGCCGCCGGTCAAGCGCTACGTCGACGAATGCCTGGCCGGCAAGACCGGGCCGCGCGGCAAGGACTTCAACATGCGCTGGGTCGCGAGTATGGTCGCCGAGGCGCATCGCATCCTCATGCGCGGCGGTGTCTTCATGTACCCGCGCGACACCAAGGATCCCGCCAAGCCCGGTCGTCTGCGGCTGCTGTACGAGGCGAATCCGGTCGCAATGCTGATGGAACAGGCCGGCGGCCGCGCCAGCACGGGGCGCGAGCCGATCCTGGGGGTCAGTCCGACGGCGCTGCATCAGCGCATCGGCTTGATCTTCGGCAGCAAGGATGAAGTCGAGCGCATCGAGCGCTATCACCAGGAGCCGGCGTCCAACGAGGCCGCCGCACCGCTGTTCGCCGAACGCAGCCTGTTCCGCGACTGAACCGAACACGAGCCACCCTGCGAGTCCACACCATGTCAGAAAAACACCCCATCATCGCCATCACGGGCAGTTCCGGCGCCGGCACGAGCTCGGTGACGCGCACGTTCCAGAACATCTTCCGGCGCGAAGGCGTGAAGGCAGCCGTCATCGAAGGCGACAGCTTCCACCGCTACGACCGCAAGGGGATGAAGCTGCACCAGGCCGAGGCGAGAAGTCCGGCAACACGCACTTCAGCCACTTCGGGCCGGAGAACAACTTGCTCGTCGAGCTCGAACAGCTGTTTCGCGGCTACAGCGAGAGCGGCACCGGCAAACGCCGCAAGTACCTGCACGACGACGACGAGGCCGCGCCATACAAGCAGGAGCCGGGCACCTTCACGCCGTGGGAGGACCTGCCTGCCGACACCGACATGTTGTTCTACGAGGGACTGCACGGGGCGGTGGTGACGCCTGAGGTGAACATCGCCAAGCACCCCGATTTGCTGGTCGGCGTGGTGCCGGTGATCAACCTCGAGTGGATCCAGAAGCTGTACCGCGACAAGAAGATGCGCGGTTACTCGACCGAGGCGGTGACCGACACCATCCTGCGCCGCATGCCCGACTACGTCCAGTACATCGTGCCGCAGTTCTCGCAGACGCACGTCAACTTCCAGCGCGTACCGGTGGTGGATACGAGCAACCCCTTCATCGCGCGCG
>CAMKYP010000305.1 GCA_946477505.1 uncultured Dechloromonas sp.
GGCATCCCTGGTCGCAGCCACATCATGCACACGCAATATTTTCGCACCCTTTTGCGCCGCCATGAGTGCCGCCGCCACACTGGATGCCAGGCGCTGCTCGACCGGACGGCCGGTAATGGCACCGAGCATCGATTTTCGCGACACCCCCACCAACAATGGCAAATCACCCAACGCCCCGCCTCCCAGCGCCCGGAACAGCGCAAGGTTGTGCTGCAGCGTCTTTCCGAAACCGAACCCGGGGTCAAGGAGCAGACGCTCGCGTGCGATCCCGGCCTCACGACAGCGCATCACGCAATCATCAAGAAAAGAGCGCACTTCGCCGACCACATCGCCATAGCTTGGTGTCTGCTGCATGGTACCCGGCTCACCCTGCATGTGCATCACGCATACCGCACAATCACTTTCAACCACCGCGGCAAGCGCCCCCGGGCGCGTCATGCCGGCAATATCGTTGATCATCGACGCGCCAGCCGCCAGAGCCATACGCATGACAGCAGGCTTGTAAGTATCAACGGAAACCGGGATACCCCAAGTCGTAATTTCGCGAAGCACCGGCAACAATCGGCGTAACTCTTCATCCTCCGGGGTGGGCAAGGCGCCTGGCCGCGACGACTCGGCCCCGATATCGAGGATGTCAGCCCCCGCTTCAAGCTGTTGGCGAGCATGTTGAATGGCATGATCGACATCGCCGACCAGACCATCTCCGGAGAAAGAATCCGGCGTCAGGTTGACAATCCCCATCACGAGGGGTCGCTCAAGCGACAATCGGTAGGAAGCGCACTGAAGAATCGACATGGTAAAAACGAAAAGGCCGGGAAAGAATCCCGGCCGGATTTATGGCTCTTTGGTTCAGGCCGGCGCTGCCGCGCTCGGCTCCGCACCACCCGACGTATCGTTCGAAGCCGCCGGACGCGACGAACCTTGCGACGGCTTCGGCGGCCGCGGCGGCTTGCCGCTCATGATGTCGTCAATCTGGTCGGCATCGATGGTTTCCCATTCGAGCAGCGCCTTGGTCATAGCCTCAACCTTGTCGCGATTGTCTTCGAGCAACTGGCGCGCCAGAGCATATTGCTGGTCGATGATGCGGCGGATTTCAGCATCGACCTTCTGCATGGTTGCCTCGGAAACATTCTTGTGCTGGGTGACCGAACGGCCGAGGAAGACTTCGCCGTCATTCTCGCCATAAACCATCACGCCAAGATCGGACATGCCGTAGCGGGTAACCATGTCGCGAGCCATTGCGGTGGCCCGTTCAAAGTCATTCGAAGCGCCGGTGGTCATCTGGTTCATGAACAACTCTTCGGCGATCCGGCCGCCGAACAGCACGGCGATACGGCTCATCAGGTACTCGCGGTCGTAGGCGTAGCGATCCTGCTCCGGCAACTGCATGGTCAGACCCAGCGCACGGCCGCGCGGGATGATCGTGACCTTGTGCACCGGGTCGGACTTGGGCACCAGCTTGGCAACCACGGCATGGCCCGACTCGTGGTAAGCCGTATTCATCTTCTCTTCTTCGGTCATGACCATGCTGCGTCGCTCGGCGCCCATCATGATCTTATCCTTGGCCATCTCGAAGTCGTCCATGTCGACCAAGCGCTTGTTGCGGCGAGCAGCAAACAGGGCAGCCTCATTGACCAGGTTAGCCAGGTCGGCACCGGAAAAACCCGGCGTGCCGCGGGCAATAACGTCGGCTTTGACGTCGCCGGCAATCGGCACCTTGCGCATGTGCACCTTGAGGATTTCCTCGCGACCGCGGATATCCGGCAGCGGTACGACGACCTGGCGGTCGAAACGGCCCGGACGCAGCAGCGCCGGGTCGAGGATGTCCGGACGGTTGGTGGCGGCGATGACGATGATGCCCGAATGCCCCTCAAAACCATCCATCTCGACCAGCAACTGGTTCAGCGTCTGTTCGCGTTCATCGTTGCCTCCACCGAGGCCGGCACCACGATGGCGGCCGACGGCGTCGATTTCGTCGATGAAGATGATGCACGGCGCGTGCTTCTTGGCGTTCTCAAACATGTCACGGACACGGGCTGCACCGACGCCGACGAACATTTCAACGAAGTCGGACCCGGAAATGCTGAAGAACGGCACCTTGGCCTCGCCAGCAATCGCCTTGGCGAGCAGGGTTTTGCCGGTACCCGGATTGCCGACCATCAGCACGCCCTTGGGAATGCGGCCGCCGAGCTTCTGGAACTTGGAAGGATCACGCAGGAAATCGACGATTTCCTGGACTTCCTCTTTCGCCTCGTCGCAACCAGCGACGTCAACGAAAGTAATGGTGTTCTGAGCTTCGTCGGTCATCCGCGCCTTCGACTTGCCGAAGGAAAACGCCCCGCCCTTGCCACCACCCTGCATCTGACGCATGAAGAAGACCCAGACGCCGATCAGCAACAGCATCGGGAACCAGCTGACGAAGATGTTCATCAGGAAGGACGGCTCCTCTTCCGGACGTGCCTCGATCTTGACGCCATTCTTCAGCAGATCGGAAACCAGCCACAGGTCGGGCGGCGCATAGGAGGTAATGCGCTTGCCTTCCGAGGTGGTCGCTTTCAGCGTACGGCCTTCCATCACCACCTTGGAAATACGTCCCGCCTTCACCTCTTCGATGAACTGGGAATATTCGACTGCACCGGTCGCAACCTGACGGTTGTTGAACTGGTTGAACACTGTCATCAGCACCAAGCCAATGACCAGCCAGATTGCGAGGTTTTTGAACATGTTGTTCAAGCTTGCTCTCCTTCTACAGCGTCGAGCGACAAAAATAGCATTCTAAACAAAACTCTCAGCGTAATGTGCGACCGAGCAAATAAAGCTCGGCGCTACGATCACGCGAAGCATCCGGTTTCCGTACCGAAACAGTCTTGAACGTTTCGCGCATCGAGCGCAGAAATGACTCGTAATCGGACCCTTGGAAAACTTTGACCAGAAAAGCGCCATCCGGTTTCAAATGAGCCCGACAGAACTCCAGTCCCAACTCGGCCAGATGCATGATGCGCGCCTGATCGACCAAGGGTACACCGGACATATTGGGGGCCATGTCCGACATTACAAGCCCCACCCGACGATCGCCCAGCTTTTCTTCAAGCTGCCGAAGTACATCGTTCTCGCGAAAATCGCCCTGGATGAAGTGAACGCCGTGGATCGGCTCCATTTCAAGTAGATCGAGAGCAAAAACCAAGCCCTGGTCGCCGACACGCTTGACCGCGACCTGCGACCAACCTCCCGGCGTCGCCCCGAGGTCGACCACGACCTCGCCGCGCTTGAGCAACTTGTCCTTATCGTCAATTTCCATCAGCTTGAAAGCAGCGCGCGAGCGCCAGCCTTCTTTCTTGGCGAGTTGGACATACGGATCATTGACATGCTCCATCATCCACGCCTTGCTGGTTCTGGTTCTCTTCATTCGGTAAAATGCCGTTTTTGAAAGGTTTACTATGCAACAAATAACTTCTGCCCAGCGCCGCGAACTGCGCGCCCAGGCACACGCCCTGAATCCCGTCGTATCGATCGCCGAGAACGGCCTGAGCGATGCTGTCATCAAGGAAATCGACAACTGCCTCAAGGCCCACGAATTGATCAAGATTCGCGTCTATGGCGACAGCCGTGAAGACCGTATCGCCTATTACGAACAGATCTGCACCCAACTCGCAGCTGCCCCCGTCCAGCACATCGGCAAGCTGCTCGTCGTTTATCGTCACAGCCCGGAAAAGGCTGCCGCCGAAGCCAAGAAGAACGCGCCGACCCACTCGCCCGCAGCCCCCCGCCGTACCAAACGCAGCCACCAGGGCTGATTACTTCAGCCCGCGCCCGCTCCACACTACCAGCCACAGGCCCAGCAGACTCTGCACCAGATAGAGAATGCTGGATATGCCGTGCCATGCGGCAAAACGGTCACGCAGCACGCTTTCCATCACTTCCCGTGGCAAGGCATCGGCCTTCAGCTGCGCCATCAGCGGCTGGATACCGAACTGGCTGGCCGCGGTCAGCAAGCCCATCAACAAAACCAGCCAGAAGATCGGGCTCCGGAAAAACCTGCCTCCTGAACGGGTCACTGCAAAACCGATCAGGTAGGCCGCGCAGCCGAGGCCTACCCAGCCGATCAGGGCGAACAGTTTGCCGGCTACCATGCCGGCCAGTTGCCGGTCGCCCAGACTGGAAAAAAGAACCGGCGCCACGATGTAACCGATGGCCCACAACCCGCCGACCCACAGCGCAATGGTGATCAGGTACAGGGCTTCGGCAAGGCGGCGCATCGCTGCTTATTCGTAGCGGACGTCAATCAGTTCGTATTCGCGCATGCCGCCCGGCGCCTGAACTTGGGCAATATCGCCGGCGTACTTGCCGATCAACGCACGCGCCACTGGCGAATTGACCGAAATTTTGCCGTTCTTGATATCGGCCTCGTCCTCACCAACGATCTGATAGGTGACACTCTCGCCACTATCCTGGTCTTCCATCTCGACGGTTGCGCCAAAAACGCAACGACCATCGGCATCAAGCAGCTTCGGGTCGATGATCTGAGCATTCGACAACTTGCCCTCAACCTCCTGGATGCGCCCTTCGATGAAGCCCTGGCGCTCTTTGGCGGCATCGTACTCGGCATTTTCCGAGAGGTCGCCATGCGAACGCGCCTCGGCAATCGCCGCCACGACATTCGGGCGCTCGATGGTTTTGAGACGGTGCAATTCTTCGCGCAATTTCTCTGCGCCGGTCACAGTCAACGGTACCTTGCTCATCTTGTCTTCCAGCAAAAGCAAAAACCGCCGGCGCCCGAAACGGGGCTACCCGGCGGTTCAGGTTGGTTTTAGCGAAGCTGCGCGTGCAGCGACTGAATCGGGTACACCACCAGCCCACCCAGATGACGGATACCCTCGGCGGCAGCCTCCGCTCCCCAGATCGTCGTGTACATGGTCACCCGCGCCTGCAGGCCGGAAGTACGGATCGAACGCGAGTCGTTGATCGCGCCGCGCTTTTCTTCCACGGTATTGATGATCAGCGCGATTTCATCGTTCTTGATCATATCGACGACATGCGGCCGGCCTTCGGTCACCTTGTTCACCTGCTGCACCGGCAGGCCGGCCGCCTCGATGGCGTGTGCCGTGCCGCGCGTGGCCGCCAGCTGGAATCCGGCTTCGTGCAGATGACGGGCGATCTCGATGGCCTTGGC
>CAMKYP010000306.1 GCA_946477505.1 uncultured Dechloromonas sp.
CCGCGAGACCCTGGCTCACATCATGGCCCTATCCGCCATGGCGGGTTCGAGCCGGATCGGCTTCGGCAGCGATCCGACTTCTGGACCGCGACCTTGATCACGGCGTGCTGGAATGGTTTCGGCACCCATGCCATCTCCAATCGCTGGCGGACGCGGCCTATTGAGGCAGGCACGTCCCGGAACGTCTTGCGTCGGCCCACGGACCTCAATATCGTATCGACAGGTTCCACGTCGTCAGGCTGACCTGACCCCGTGGGTACTCGCACCGCTCTCGTGGCGGCGTCGCAGTCGATACCTGCCTGTTGCCCGACGATCCGCTGTCGCGCGTGTTGCGCGGTGCAGGTGCGGATCGGCTGATCTTTCCCGACCCGGATGCCCTTGGCCGTCATGCGGTGGGAGTCACTTTCTTGTTCATCCTTCCATGCCGCGCGACCGGGACGCCGGCGGCATGTCGTCGAGTTCTGCGTTCCCTATCGGCCCGCGCCATCCTGACCTAGCGCGGCCGCAACAGAGCAGGTCATGTCCTTTATCGGCACCCGCCGTGACGAGGCCCGATCATGCCCAACATCCGTACCATCCGTACCAGTACCGCCGCGAAGGTGGCGGCTTCCAGCGCTCGTACAACGACGCCTGCCGCTCCGGTTGCGACCCTGACGCTGCCCGAGACCGGCTTCCTGCGCCAGCCCCAGGTGCTGGCCTTCGTGCCCATCTCCAAATCGACGCTCTGGCGGCGCATCCAGGCTCGCACCTTTCCCGAGCCGGTCAAGCTTTCGGAGCGGGTGACCGTCTGGCGCGCGGAAGACATTCGCCGCTGGATCGCGCAGCAAGGCCCGCCCGCGTGACGGGCAAGGCAATGAGCGGGGACGGGTTCCGCTCGGAGCGGCGGCGTCGTTCGCGTATCGACCGGGTCGGCGCCGACCCACCACATGCGTCGCGCCTGCGGTCATCGGTCGGGCCGGCCAGTTCTTCAGCGAAGGCGGCGCGCTCGGTCTGATGACGAAATCCCGCGCCTTTCCCGGCGTTTTCGCCTGGCGAAGGGGGCGTCGGCGCTCGAACATTCGGGCTGATGACGATCGAGAGATGATGGGAGAAGCAAGACATGCAAGACAACGAGGAGGTCAGCAAGCACCACGAGAACGCATTGCAATCGGTTGAGATGCTCCGTGCCGTCATCGGCGGCGAGACCTACGAGGCGGTGGCCAAGCGCTTCGGCGTATCACGCACGGCGGTCGAGCGGCGCATCAAGTCCGTCGCCGTCCAACTCACCCAGGTGGTGGGCGTGGATGGACTCAAGGAAGAAGGCGCGGCTTTCGTGCGGCGGCTGCGCCTGCATCGGGACGCCATCCTGGTCGCGCTGGAAGGGTTCGAGCCCGCGCCGCCGGTCGGCGCCCGTCCGGCGCGGGTGCTATCGGCGCCGGAGGTGGCTCAAGGCGCTGTGCGCATCAAGGGGCGCACCAGTCGCACCTGGCACGACCTGGCCCTGTACTACATGCTGTTCGCCACGGGCCTGCGGCCGCTGGAGATTGCCCGGATCGAGGTGCGCGACTACCTGCATGCCGACGGCAGCGTGTGCAGGGAATCGGAGCTGCGTGCCGACGCGGCGATCAACGGCAAGCTCCGGCCACTGTACTTCAGCAGCAGCCGCCTCGACGATGCGCTGGCCGCCTATTTCTGCGAGCGTCTCGCCGGCGGGCATGGCCTGGGTGGGCCGGATGCCTACCGTGGCTTGGACCCCGGTAGCCGGCTATTCCTGTCCCCGAGCGGTGAGCCCTACAAGATCACGCCCAACAATGGCGAGCCGGGGCAGAACCGCTACGTTTGCCGGGCGCTGCTGGAGATCTACCGGAAACTGTTCCGCTACGCCGAACTCAAGGGGTTGAGCGCCCAGTCGGCGCGCCTCACCGTGATATCGCGGATGTATGAGCGCGGGGCCGACGAGGATCAGGTGGGTGCAATCCTGGGCATCGGCGAGCGGAGCGCGGTGCGGGAGTTGCTGTCCCGGCCCAAGCCGACGCTGGCGGAACTGCTCGACGAGTTGATTTGAGCTCGCCATGGACTCCCAACGCTTCGCCATCAAGGGCCGCGTGATCGGCGCGGACGATCCGCAATTGCAGGAGGCGCTCGCCCATGTCTACGAGACACCCGAGCGGCCGAGATGCCTATGCGTGCCCGGCGGCGTGGAGATGTACGTGGCGCGGCATCGCCAGTTCGTGGTCAAGCGCATGCCAGACAGCGGCAGCACCCACCATCCGGGCTGCCCCTCCTACGAGCCGGAGGTCCAGCAATCGGGGCTGGGCGAACTGGTCGGTGAAGCGGTGCTGGAGTCGGAACCGGGCCGGGTCGAATTGCGGGTGGATTTTCCGTGGACACGGGTGCTCGGGCACGGCGTGCCGCGCGGCGAACCCCAGGAGGTGGCGGAGATCGGCGTGCCACGGCGGCGGATGACGTTGCGGGCCTTGATGCACTTCCTGTTCGAGCGTGCGGGCTTCAATCGCTGGAGCCCGGCCATGGAGGGCAAACGCAACCAGGGCGTGCTGCGCAAGTACCTGCTGGAGGCGGCCGAGGAGATCATGGTCAAGGGCGTGCCGCTGGCCGAGCGCTTGTACGTGCCAGAACCGTTCAGCGAGAACGCCAAGGCCGAGGCGGCACAGCGCCGGCGCGAGAAACTGGCCGTACTGCGCCCCAAGGACGGGCAGACGCCCCTGGCCATCGTGATCGGCGAGTTCAAGGCCAGCGAGGTGACGAGCCAAGGCTGCAGGATCTGGATTCGGCACATGCCGGATGCGCCGCTGCTGATCGCCACCAGGAGTTGGGAGCGGATCGAGCGGGTGTTCGCGCCGCTGTTCGAGGCGCGCGATGCCGATATTGGCCACCACGTCCGAGTGGTCATGGCCGCCCTGATCCGAGCTCGCCGCGAATACACCTACGAGATCGATGCGGCGAGTCTGATGCTGACGAGCGAGCAATGGATTCCCATCGAAGGCGTGCATGAAATTCCGCTGATCGACGCCCTTGTGGCCCAACAACGTCGCTTCGTCAAGCCGTTGCGCTACGATGCTCGAAGTGCAGCCATATTTCCGAATGCCTTGCTGCTGGATACCGGGTCGGCGCCGATGCCGCTACACGTGTTTAGCGCCTTCATGGACCCCAAAGAACGAACAGCAAAGGAGAAGGCGATTGCGGCAGCCGGGCAGAATGCCTGGGTGTGGTTGACAGACCACCCGATGCCTTCCCTGAAAAGCGCGGCGGACCCTCGCTAAAAGGAGTTGACGCTTGCAAAGCAGAAAGCGTGTGTCGATCAATTCCTCGGCGACATTCCCTGGGGAGGCGCCGTCGCCATTACCCGTTCACGTAGTTCCTTCCCTGCCTTGAAGGCGGGCACCCATTTCGCCGGTGCCGTCACCGGCTGACCTGTTTTCGGGGTGCGCGCTAGTTTAGGCTGCAACTTCCGAGTCCGCGAATCTCCACTCGACCGACCCAACGCAGTGCATTCCCACCGGCGGCAAGATTCGCTCCGGTATCAAGGTGCTCACGAAGAAGGCTGCCGGCGAGTTACCGCCGCGAGCGGGGTGGCCCAGATTTTCGAGAATCTGATGGCCCGCGCGCAGGGCCACGGTATCCGATGGGTGCAGTACCAGGCCTATGCAGACCAGTTCACACCTCGTTTTTGCATCCTGACAGTGAACAATGCGGCGGTGGCGGCTACAGTGAGCGTGGTGGAGGCAGAGCCCGGGCCGTTGGCGAAGATATGGAGTGCCTGCTGCGTGGCTATCTCGTTGCGATCACTCACGAAGATAGCAGCGGCGATGCGGAAATTGGTTCACCTGGAAGGGCTTTCTTCAGGCGGGGACCGGCACTGGCGATGCGTGCCGGGCTGGGCATGCGGTTCGATTGACGCCATATTCCGTTAGGAATAATCTCCTTCCATGTTCGGCCACTCGCGTTTCCGCTCGGTCCTTGCGATGCTGCTGGCTTTCAGTCTGGTCAGCGCATCGTTGTGGAGCTATGGGGCCGAGGCTGCCATGCCCAATTCCATTTGGTCGGGGCAGAATCCCACGACGAATCCTTCTCACCCATCCCCCCAGCAGGTGAGCGCTTTGATCCCCTGTGGGTGGGGCTGGTCCCGACCCGCCCGAACGAGGATCCCTTCCGGCCGCCTCGCAGCTTCTTTCAAGCCTGAGTCTTTTCCTTTGACCTAAGGCGGGAGCCGCTGGCGCCGGCCAGCTTGAAAGGTTTATTCCATGTTGTCTTGCCGTTTCCTTGCTGCGGCACGTCCTTTAGGACACGCCCTCGCGCTCCTGGCCGGGGCTTGGCTCGTGCTTGCCGGCGCACCTGAAGTGAGCTTCGCCGCCACGCCCTTGACGTTGGATGAAGCGTGGCGTCTCGCCGAAGCCGCCAACCCGTCGCTACGCACCGCACAGGCCAATCAGGCGGCGGTCGAAGGGCAACGCGCCGACACCCGCGGCCTCCTCTGGAACAATCCCCAGCTCTCCGCTGAAACCCTCCGCCGGGAGGGGCGGCAACCTGGGTTCTCCCAGGAACGGTGGCGCGAGTGGAACGCCGGCCTTTCGCAGACTTTCGAAATCGCTGGGCAGCAGGGCCTCCGCCGCGAAGCCGCCGACCAGGATCTGGCCGCCCTGCAGGCGGTACTGCAGGAGACGCATCGCCGGGTACGCGCCGACATCGAACAGCGTTTCGTCCGGGTGCTGGCCCTCCAGCTTCGCATCGCGACCGAAGAAGTAGCGCTCCAGCTGGTTGAGGACGCCGCCACCGCCGTCCTGAAGCGAGTAGCGGCCGGCGAGGATAGCCGGCTCGACGGCAACCTGGCCCTCGTCGAAGCGGAGCGCGGCCGCAACCAGCTCGCTGCCCTGCGCGAGCAGCTCACCGAGGTCCGCGCCGAATTGGCCAGCGCCCTACAACTGGCACCGGAAAGCTTGCCCGAGGTGGCCGGCGAACTGATGCCCAGTGCCGCGAACTACACCCTCGATCAGTTGCTGGCGACGGCCCTCGGACGGCCGCAGTTGCAGGCACTGGAGCGGCGCGAAGCGGCGGCCGCCAGCCGCCTTGGCCTGGAGCGCGCCTCGGCTTACCCCGACATCACCGTCGGCGTGACGGCAGGCCGGGAAGGGGAGACTGAGGCGCGCTCCAGGCC
>CAMKYP010000307.1 GCA_946477505.1 uncultured Dechloromonas sp.
TCATCGCCAATGCGCTGGGCAGCGGCCTGCTCGGTTCCGGTGCCCTGATGGGCTTCCTGCCGGCCATCTGCGAGCGCCTGCTCGGCGAAAAACTGCTGATGCCGTCGATTGCCACCTGGTGGTGCGGTGAGAAGCCGGCCTTGGACTATGTCAAGAAGCATTTCGACGACCTGGTCATCAAGCCGGCCTACCCGACGCAGCGCATGGACCCGGTGTTCGGCCACGAGCTGAAGGGCGAGGAGCGTGCCGACATGCTGCGCCGCATCGAGGCGCGGCCGCACGCCTACGTGGCGCAGGAAATGGTCCAGTTGTCGCAGGCACCGACCTGGAGCCGCGCCCACGAACGCCGCCTGCTGGCCCGGACGGTCGGCCTGCGTGCCTACGCGGTGACGACGCCGGACGGTTATTCGGTGATGCCGGGCGGGCTGGCCCGGGTCGGCACCGCGGGCAATACGCGCATCATCTCGATGCAGCGCGGCGGCGCCTCAAAGGATACCTGGGTGCTGACCAATGGTCCGGTCAGCGATTTCTCGCTGCTCAAGCCGTCGGTCGGCGTGCGCGATCTGGTTCGCTCTGGCGCCAACCTGTCGTCGCGCGTCGTCGAAAACCTGTTCTGGCTCGGCCGCTATTCGGAGCGTTTCGACGACAGTGCCCGCATGCTGCGCGTTGCGCTCGGGCGCGTCGTGGTCGCCGCCGGCGGCAAGACGCCGGCAGTTGCCGCCGCCATGGAACTGGCGCGGCGGATCGGCGTTCTGCCGGAGCCGGACGAGGAAGTCCCGGTCAAGGACGGCAGCGAGCATGTGCTGCTTGAAGCCATCTACAATCCCGACCAGCCTGGCAGCCTGGCCGGTAACATCCGCAGCCTGATGTGGGCGGCGACCCATGTTCGCGAACGCCTGTCGCTCGACCACTGGCATTCGCTGAACAGCCTGCAGCGCGACCAGCAGTCGGCGCTGAAGAAACACCCGACGCTGACCGAGGCCATCGCTTTTCTCGACCGCGTGCTCGGCGTGTCATCGTCGCTGACCGGCTTCGCCATGGACAACATGACGCGCGACGACGGCTGGCGCTTCCTGATCATCGGCCGCCGCCTGGAGCGCCTGGCTTTCCTGGCGCAGTCCATGGCCCACTTCCTGACCATGGAATCGGCAGACGGCCCGGAATCGCTCGAATGGCTGCTCGACCTGATGGATTCGATCATCACCTACCGCTCGCGCTATTCCCGGGCGCCGGAGTTGCTGCCGGTCGTCGACCTGCTGGTTTTCGACGACAGCAATCCGCACGGCGTGCTGTTCCAGGCCAATGTCCTGATGCGCTATCTCGATCGTATGACGCGCGAACTGCAGGCCGATTTCGACGGCGATCTGGCCGGGGTGATCGAACGGCTGCGCGCTTTCGATCTCGGGAAGCTGGAGCATCTGCCGTTCAGCCGCAGTCACCGCAGCGCCCCCTGCATCGAACTTGCCGCGCTGCTGCACGAACTCGACCTGGCGGCCAGTCAGCTGTCGGACTGGTTGGGTATGCGCTACTTCACCCATGTCGGTGACGTCAGCCGGCAGATCATGGCGCTCTAGAGCCTATGCACGCCGTCCGCTATCACGTCCTGCACGAAACCCGCTACGACTACGGTAGCCCGGTGGCGCTGTCGCAGCAGCAATTGCACCTGTCGCCGCGCATCCTCTCCTGGCAGCAGGTCGAGGAGCAATGCGTCGATATCGAACCGATGCCAAGCTGGCGGCGTGACGGCCTCGATGCTTTCGGCAACCCGGTGACCTGGGTCGCCTTCCATGCGCCGCACGACAGCCTGCTTATCCGCTCGGTAATGACCATCGCCGTCGAACCGCATCTGCCGGAAGCCCTGGAGAACTCGCCGCCGTGGGAGGCCGTGCGCGATCTGCTGGCCTATGATTCGAGCAGCCCCTCCGCCGAGGCGCTCGACGCCGCGCGCTTCCTGTTCGAGAGTCCGCATGTCCGCATCAAGCATGAGCTGGCCGCCTACGCCGCCGACTGCTTCCCGCCGGAGCGGCCGCTGCTGCTCGGGGTGCAGGCCCTGATGGCCAAGATCTTCCGCGAATTCACCTTCGATCCGGAAGCGACGACGGTGTCCACGCCGGTGCTCGATGTGCTGGAAAGCAAGCGCGGTGTCTGCCAGGACTTCGCCCACCTGATGATCGCCTGCCTGCGTGCGATGGGCCTGGCTGCCCGCTACGTCAGCGGCTACCTGCTAACCCGGCCGCCCCCCGGCAAGCCGCGCCTGATCGGTGCCGATGCTTCGCATGCCTGGGTGTCGGTCTATGCGCCGGGCAGTACACATGGCTGGGTCGATTTCGACCCGACCAACAATCTGCTGCCCAACACCGAGCACATCACGCTCTCGTTCGGGCGGGATTTTTCCGACATATCGCCGCTGCGCGGCATCATCCTGGGTGGTGGCGGTGCCGAGCCCGAGGTGGCCGTCACCGTTTTTCCGATCGGCGAGGAGAAAATCCCGGAGGCGCTCTCGGCGGCGCTCGAAGGCCGGGGAGCCCGGGCGTGACGAGTCGGCGCATCGCCATCGTCGGTGGCGGTCCGGCCGGCCTGATGGCGGCCGACGTGCTGTCGGCCGGCGGCAGTCTGCAGGTCGACGTCTACGATGCCATGCCCTCCGTTGGCCGAAAGTTCCTGATGGCCGGCAAGGGCGGGATGAACATCACCCATTCCGAACCGCTGGCCGATTTCGTCGGGCGCTACGGCGCGCGCGCCGGGGTGGTCGCGCCCTGGCTGTCGGTCTTTGGGCCGACGGCCTTGCGCGACTGGATACATGGCCTGGGCATCGATACTTTCATTGGCACTTCCGGCCGGGTTTTTCCCACCGAGATGAAAGCGGCACCACTGCTGCGCGCCTGGTTGCACCGCTTGCGCGGGCAGGGGGTGCATAACCATGTGCGCCATCGCTGGCTGGGCTGGCGTGACGGGCAGCTGCGTTTCGCTACCCCGGCCGGCGAACTGGCCGTCGCCGCCGACGCCGTGTTGCTCGCCCTCGGCGGCGGCAGTTGGGCCAAGCTCGGTTCGGACGGCGCCTGGGTGCCCGTGCTGCGCGATGCCGGCATCCCGGTTGAAACACTCAAGCCGGCCAACTGCGGATTCGATGTCGACTGGTCGCCGTATTTTCGCGAGCGTCATGCCGGGCAGGCGGTCAAGCCGGTGGTGGCGACGGCGGGCGGACAGACCCGGCAGGGCGAGTTCAACATTACCGATAGCGGCCTTGAAGGCGGTTTGATTTACGCGCTGGCGGCCGACCTGCGCGATGCGCTGGCACGCGACGGCCGGGCGGTGCTGCATCTGGATCTGGCGCCGGGACGCACTCGGGAGCGCCTGGCTGCGGACCTGGCCAGACCGCGCGGCCGCGATTCGCTGGCCAACCATCTGCGCCGCAGGGCCGGGATCGAAGGCGTCAAGGCGGCGCTGCTGCGCGAGTTGTGCTCACCTGAGACGCTGGCCTCGGCGTCGGCTCTGGCTGCGGCGATCAAGGCTCTGCCGCTGTCGGTGGTGGCTACCCGTCCCCTCGACGAGGCGATCAGCACGGCGGGCGGTGTCAGCTTCGATGCGCTCGACGCCAGCCTGATGTTGCGCGGGAAGCCCGGGGTGTTTTGCGCCGGCGAGATGCTCGACTGGGAGGCACCGACCGGTGGTTATCTACTGACGGCCTGTTTCGCCAGCGGGCAAGTGGCTGCCCGGGGCATACTGGGGTGGCTGCAGCGCAGGACTTAAGGTGTCTTTGGTCCGTAACGGTCGAGATAATCGAGCGCTGCCTCGAAATCGAAGGAGGAAACCAGGCTCTCGAACTGCGCATGGTGAACCCCGAAGGCTTGCTTGAGAAGGTTCGCTTCCTGCCTGACCCTGTCCTGAACGCTCATTTCGCCTTGTTGCAGTTCGCCGCGGATGTGTGCCAGCACGTTCCGGATGGCCTCGTCGTCCACGGCCGGCCCCGTGGTAGCGGCATTTTCGTGAAGGGTCGACAGCTGTTCCTGCAGAGCCTGGTAGGCGGATTCCGCTCGCTCGACGAGGGGGGACAGCTCGAGCAGGTTGCGACCTTCCCGGATGGCCATTTCGAGGGTCAGCGCGGCACGGTTGACCTGGAGCGCACCGAGGGTTGCGGAAACCCCCTTGAGCGAATGGGCCAGTCGTCTCGCCTCGTCGAGGTTGCCATCGGCCAGTTGTTCGCGGATGCGGGTGAAGTCGCGGCCGTGGGTTTCGGTGAACTTGCCGAGCAAGCGGATGTACGAGTCTACACGGCCGCGTACGGCCCGCAGGCCGAGGTTGCTGTCCAGCCCGACAATGCCGGCGAGGGCGGCAATCTGTTCCGGCGTTCCCTGAACGGCTGCGGCCGGCTTGCGGATGGGCAGCCAGCGGGCCAGGGTGGCATAGAGGACGTCGGGGGCGACCGGCTTGGCAATATGATCGTTCATGCCGGCTGCCATGCAGATGTCGCGGTCTTCGTCGAAGGCGTTGGCGGTCATGGCCAGAATGGGCACCTGTTGCCAGCCGGGGAGCAGGCGCATCTGCCGGGTGGCCTCGAGGCCGTCCATGACGGGCATCTGCATATCCATCAGCACGAGGTCGTAGGCGCCACGGAGGGCGCAGTCGACCGCTTCGGCACCGTCGCGGGCCAGGTCGACAACGAGCCCGGCACCTTCCAGCATGTCACAGGCCACTTCTGCGTTGATGACGTTGTCTTCGGCCAGGAGTACCCGGGCGCCCTGCCGGTGGTGGGCCGGGGGCATCGTTGCGATCTGCGGTCTTTGCCGGTTTTCGGTGCCGCGTTTCAGGCGCGCCGTGAACCAGAAGGTGCTGCCTCTGCCCGGCTCGCTTTCGACGCCGATATCGCCACGCATGGCTACCGCCAGCCGTTTGCTGATCGCCAGGCCCAGCCCGGTGCCGCCGTAGCGGCGGGTGGTCGAGGTGTCGCCCTGCTCGAAGGGTAGAAACAGCCGGGACAGATTTTCTGCGGAGATACCGATGCCGGTGTCGCTGACTTCACAGCGAATCAATACCTCATCCGCGTCTTCCGCAAGAAGGCTGGTACGCAGCTCTATTCGTCCTTGCTCCGTGAATTTGATGGCATTCGACAGGAAGTTGATCAGGATTTGCTGAACCCGCATCGAGTC
>CAMKYP010000308.1 GCA_946477505.1 uncultured Dechloromonas sp.
ACTATCCTTGCGCTACACTTGTTACCAGCCGCAACAATGACGAGCGGCTAAAGTCCCTGGGTAAAATTCAACGCGTATCGCTGGGTACTTTTAAACGCGCGCCGACACTCGATTTCTCTCAGGTTTTAAACAGCGTTATTTTAATTTCTCCGGGTTTCAGGGGGTCAAAAAACCGCTGAAATCTCATGGCTACAAGGGTTCACAGGGTTTTGCAGGTCCGACTCCTTAGGGACAAAGAGCCCGGCAGCGAATCGATATCAAGACAGCACCCCAACCAAGATGGTCTCGAAACGAGGCCTCCGTTATCAAACATCTTTTGGGGAGACGCCGCTGATCATCTATAGCCCCTGGACATCCTCCAATGGCCAGTAGCCTGCCGCCTTGGCGTCCAGAACCGTTATTTCAGCTATGCCTTTGGCCGTATAGCCAATATTGACGTTCCAGCCATGAGAAATGTCCTTGACGATGGGTTCCTTGGAGAACTCAATGCATAGGATGTCGTCTTGGTCATCGTACGTGATTCTCATGATTCATCCTCCAGTTCCCAGTTAGCCATAACCGCCTTAATTTCTGCTGCAGCCTGTTTATGGCAGCATAGAGCATGTTGTCAGACGGTTGCGACGTTGAATACCGGGGACTTGGCTTTGATCTCGCCATCGTAGTCAGTCGTGCAGCACATCATGAACGTTTGCAGAAACAGAATGGTAAGACCCCGGTTGCCCGGGGCCAGTTGATCAGGTGCGCCAGGAACGAATCAGTAGCCACCAGATCAATCGCAATGGGGCAAAGTACCCAATGACGCCCTCACGCGCTGCCTGCATCAGCGCTCGCCCTGGCGTATCGTCTTCTCCCACATAGCGGGGATTCAGACGTTTCCATTCGGCTCGACAGCGCTCCCGAAATAGCTTTGGTGTCATCAGGCACTCTCCTTCAGTGATCCAGCTGCTTGCAACGCTCTGGCGATGTTGCTCTGCACAGCGACATACTTGACCAGCGTTTCATGGCGAGTCACGACGAGTGTGCTGCTATTGTTGAATGCAACAGCCAGGCAAGGTTCGGCTGCACTCGTCGTCCAATACACCCGATCACCGGTTGCCAGACTGATGAGTTCTCCGTTGAGCGTCTCACGGAAGTGATGCATGGCTCTGAGTTCTTCCCAGAGTCCCCGCTGCTGCTGCCGGGTTGCATGCTCCACGCCGACCTCAGGGCCTACCGATGGCTTCGACCGGGGTTTTC
The DNA here is from genome assembly GCA_946477505.1 of uncultured Dechloromonas sp. GTDB lineage: Bacteria > Pseudomonadota > Gammaproteobacteria > Burkholderiales > Rhodocyclaceae > Azonexus. The sequence goes on from CAMKYP010000308.1 coordinate 1,237, forward strand.
CGGCGAAGTAGCGATGCAGTCGCGGCATCCCGAGCAGCAACCAGGCACCACTCGCCAGGATCAGCGGGAAGAGCATGAAACTGGCCAGCGGGCGACTGATGTAGCGATAGATAACGCCATTGACGGCGGCGAGCATCACGATTCCCAGCAGCCCGCCAGCCAAAGCCAGCCGGTTGGCGCGCTGAGTTGCTGGATGGTCGTCTTGCGTCACCGCACGCAGCAGCAGGCAGAGCATGACGGCCAGTGAGAACAGGATGCCTGCGGTAAAGGCCTGCGTATCAATCAGGTTGGTTTCCATACCCTGCTCCTTTCAGCGTACCAGCAGGTCGACCACTGGCTCGCGACTCAAGCGATCGGCCGTTGCCAACAGGGTGGCTTCAATCGAGGAGTTTGTGCGCGTCTCGAGGTGACGTCTGGCGATCAGGGCATGGACCAGGGCGAGGTACTGCGCATCCGGCAGGATGACCTTGGTACGCGCCACGGCCAGCCATTCGAGAATGGTATGTTGGTAGCCGACCCAGTAACCGCGTTCGGAGAGTACGTAGCCGTCAGGCGACAGACGGTAATCGTCTGCCTTGCCGGCATCGTGGAGTAAGGCGGCGGCAATCAGTACCTGCCCGGAGATATCGGAGAGACCGGAGGAGAGTTTGGCAGCCTGTTCGGCAACGGCGACGGCATGACGGAAGTTGCGCCCAGGTTCCCAAGGATAGTCACTGCAGCCAACGGGGCCGGTGACATAGCGGTAGAAGCGCCCGCCCTCCCACATCACGGCGTTGAACAGGTGCTGCAGGGGCCGCCCCATCCGATCCCAGAGCATGGCAGCCCGCTGAACGGCATCACGATCCGCCAGCCAGGTGGGCGGAATGGTGTGGAAGGGATTGATGGCCGGGATCGGTTTGTCGATCAGTTCGAGCCGACTGACCGGTAGGCGCCCATTCCGGAGTTGGTGGAAACAGGCGCCACGCAGGGCCACACAACATCCGCGCTTGAGGCGGATGTCGACGTGACGGGAGGTCCAGCAGGCGGTGATCTGGGCATCCTTGTGGTAGAGGACGGCTTCGTTCATGACCTCGCGACCGGCGGCACCCGGCAATCGAACAAGGCTGACCAGGCGGAAGTGGAACGGAAGAATCGGCGTGTGCATGGTCAGGCTCCTTGGACGGGAATCAGGTTCGGGGTGTGGCCAAGATTGGCGGCCAGCAGACGCTCGAAAGCCGAGCCGTCGCGTCGGGTCAGATTCGGGACATAGCGGGAATAAACGCGAAAGAGCATTTCCGTGGTGGCGTGCCCCAATTGCCGGGCAATCCACTCCGGGTTCTCCCCTGCCCCCAGCCATAAGGTGGCCGCCGTATGGCGACACTGATAGGGGCGACGTACCTTGAGCCCAAGATGTCGGAGGAGCGGCTTCCAGACCCGGTTGTTGATGTTCTTGTAGTCAAGGGGCAGACCGTCCCGGTTGCAGAAGACGAACGGCGAAACCTGGCGGGTACTCTTCTCCTGTTCCTTGAGGGCATCGAAGACCAGTTGCGACATCTGAATATCGCGTTGCGAGTACATGGTTTTGGTGTCGGTTTCCTCACCTGCGACCACTGTTTCGCGAACCAGGATCAGGCGGCGATCGAAATCGACGTACTTCCATTTCAGGCCATGGACTTCACCGGTCCGCATGCCGGTGAAGAAACGAACCGTGAAGTACTGTTTGAAATCTGCCCGTACGGTGTCGATGATCTTCTTCACTTCGTCGAGCGAGAAGGGTTCCACATCGGTCCGCTTGACCCTAAGTTGTTTGATGTTGTCGAAGGGCGTGCGAAAATCAAAGCGGTCGGCGGCTTCACAGAGGATTTGCCGAAGCGGATTCAATATCTTATTGATCCGTGGATTGGACAACAGGTTGGTCTTGTTCCGTGCCGGAGCTTTGGCGAGGTCTGCGCGGAATGCAAGAATGTCTGCCTTGGTGATGTTGCCGACCATCATGTCCCCGAAGCGGGGGATGAGGCGTTTGTCGATGTCGTCGCGTACGGTCTTTTTGTGCGAGGTGCGCCACTCGACGGATTTCTCGGCGTACCAGATTTCTGCAAATTCTTTGAACAGCGGGGTGGCCTTCCCTGCCCCTGCGCCCAGATTACTTGCGGCCTGAGCAGAGAGTGTTTCCTGAACCAACGGCTCTACCGGATCAAACTTTGCCGCATTCTTGCTACCTGGAAAGAACTCACTGTAGTTGAAGGTCCCTAAAGCGATTTGTTCTTCAAGACGATCACAAACTTTTCCCATTACCTTGCGGTTGGCTGGCGTATCCCTCAGCCTGGTTTGCTCCCTAAAACGACGATTTCCGACTCTGAAATCGAAGAAGAGCAGCCCTGTGTCTGGACGAACCCGAATACTAGCCATGGCAAACACCTCCATTGGCCATCGGAATCGAAAAAACCGGAGCCACTGCGTGCCCCATGTCCTCTTCGATCCTTTCCCAAATGTAGAGAATTTTTCGGCCGCCAAACGGGCGGATGTAATGAACACCCTCGAGTAATACGCTGTCCTTAAGGCGCTCCCGAATCGTCCGGGGGTCATACTTTATTAATGAGGACAACTCCTCAGTTGTTAGGTACGTGTGTGACATTTCAATCTCCATAAAGTAATCTATTTCAGAATTCACTTTTTTCGCTTTCAACGAACAAAGTTCATCCTGAACGACATTCTAGGCTGCAATTCGCCCTTGTCAAGACAATTTCTTCACTCTGGATGAATTTTATTTCTGGAGAACAAAATGATTAGGTGCCATCTATCCCGACTTATGGGGGAGCACAAAATGAAGGTAGTTGATGTTGCTCGGGAAACAGATTTACACCGCAACACGATTACGTTGCTCTACAACGAAACTGCCACAAGAGTTGATCTAGAGACAATTGATCGCCTCTGCAGGCTCTTTAGGTGTTCAGTTAGCGATCTGTTTGAATTTATCGAAACTGAATCGAAAGACACTTCAAAAGGGCACTGAAGGCAGAATTCGTATTCTGAACGATAGCTACGCCCCTCAAAACAAGAAGGCACGAGATGGGCGCAAGATGGGCACAATTTGGGCACGGCACTCAAATCTGCCACCGCCAAAGCAATTAACGCGCACAAACAAAAAACCCGCCAAGCCTTGAGCTGAGCGGGTTTTCGTTTTCCTGAGAGGGCCACAATGGGTGGTGGGCGGTACTGGGATCGAACCAGTGACCCCTGCCGTGTGAAGGCAGTGCTCTACCGCTGAGCTAACCGCCCGCACAAGAGGCGCGCATTTAACCACAATCGGCCATACGGGTCAAACGCTGGTCGGCTAGAATATCGCCCTTTGCCTCACTTGATTCCGGATTACATGAAGCCCGTTCGCACTCGTTTCGCCCCAAGCCCCACCGGCTACCTGCACATTGGGGGCGCCCGCACCGCCCTCTTCTCATGGGCTTATGCCCGCCGTCACGGCGGCACCTTCGTACTGCGCATCGAAGACACCGATGTCGCCCGCTCGACGCCCGAAGCCGTGCAAGCCATCCTCGACGGCATGTCCTGGCTGGAGCTGACGCACGACGACGGCCCTTACTACCAGATGCAGCGCATGGATCGCTATAAGGCCGTGATCCAAGAAATGCTCGCCAAGGGCCATGCTTACTATTGCTATACCAGCAAGGAAGAGCTGGATGCCCTGCGCGCCGAGCAGGAAGCCCAGAAGATCAAGCCGCGGTATGACGGTCGCTGGCGTCCTGAAGATGGCAAAACCCTGCCCACCCCGCCGGCCGACGTGCCGCCGGTTGTCCGCTTCAAGAACCCGAAGGGCGGCGTGGTGGCCTGGGACGACGCCGTCAAGGGCCGCATCGAGATCAGCAACGACGAACTCGACGACCTGATCATTGCCCGC
>CAMKYP010000309.1 GCA_946477505.1 uncultured Dechloromonas sp.
GACCAAGCATCCGCTCGATCAGGCGCAGATCGATCAACTGCTCGCTGGCGTGTTGCTCAACGACGAACCGGAGCCGATTGCCGCTGCCGGGGCCGAGATCGTCGGAGAAAACCTGCTGCGGCTGACCGTTACCGAAGGCAAATACCATCAGGTGAAACGCATGGTCGCCGCCGCCGGCAACCGGGTCGAGGCCCTGCATCGCGAGGCGGTCGGCGAACTGGCCCTGCCGGCGGATCTCAAGCCCGGTGAGTGGCGCTGGCTGTCGGCCGATGATTTGAAAAAACTGGGATACGTGAAATGACTCTGACCGAAATGCGCTATGTCGTGGCCTTGGCGCGCGAGCGTCATTTCGGTCGCGCGGCCGATGCCTGCCATGTCAGCCAGCCGACCTTGTCGGTGGCACTCAAGAAGGTCGAGGGGCAGATCGGCGCACCCTTGTTCGAGCGTGGCGCCAACGATGTCCGCATCACGTCGCTTGGCGAACGCATTGTCGCCCAGGCGCGCCGGGTGCTCGACGAGGCGGTCAAACTGGAGGAGATCGCCGAAGCCACCGGCGATCCGATGAGCGGGCAACTGCGTGTCGGCATTATCTACACCATCGCACCCTACCTGCTGCCGCAACTGATTCCGGCCCTGAACCAACAGGCGCCGAACATGCCGCTGTTCCTCAAGGAGGATTTCACCGGTAACCTGATTCCGGCGCTGAAGGCCGGCGAACTCGACGTCATCGTGATTGCGCTGCCGTTCAGCGAGCCCGGTCTGGTCGCCCAGCCGGTCTACGACGAACCTTTCCGTGTCGTCGTTCCGGCCAGCCACCCCTGGGCTTCGTACAGCGAGGTCAATGGCGACGAACTGGACGGCCAGAACCTCCTTCTGCTCGGCCAGGGCAACTGCTTCCGCGATCAGGTGCTGGAATCCTGCCCCCGCCTGAGCGCGCCGGATGCCCTCGAGCATTCGCTCGAAGGCAGCTCGCTCGAAACCATCCGTTACATGGTCGCCAGCGGCGCGGGTGTCGCCGTCATGCCCAGCACGGCCGCCGATCCGCTGATGACCAAGGAGCCGCTGGTCAAGGTCCTGCCCTTTGCCGGGGTACAACCCAAACGCACCGTCGGACTCGTTTGGCGCGTGACTTTCCCTCGTCCCCAAGCCATCGACGCCGTGCGCGCGGCTTTGCTCTCCTGCCAACTTCCCGGAGCCACCGCAACACGCTGAAGTTCTGCGTGGAACCGGGGGTCATGTTGTGCTGCGCGCACAAAAAAGGGCCGGCTTGTTGGCCGACCCCACACTGGCGACTTGAATCGCCCGGGCGGAATTACTTCTTCATGCTGTCCTTGGCCATACCATCCTTAGCCATGCCATCCTTGTGCATACCGTCCTTGGTCATGCCATCTTTGGCCATACCGTCCTTGGCCATACCTTCTTTCTTCATGCCGTCCTTGTGCATGGCTTCCTTCTTCATACCATCCTTGGCCATGGCATCCTTCTTCATTTCGTCAGCATGCACGGAGGCAACACCGAGGGACAGGGCGGCGGCAGCGATCAGGGAAAACAGTTTCATTTCAAGCTCCTTGTATCAGTAAGTAAAAAACACGACAAAAAGTCATAAACCGGCGAACCAGTTGTAGCCCTGGTCCTCCCAATAACCGCCGGGGTATTCGTTCGTCACGAAAATCGCCCGGACATGCTTCGGGTTCTTGAAGCCCAGCTTGGTCGGCACCCGGATCTTCAGCGGGAAGCCGTTCGGCGCGGGCAAAATATCTCCATCCTGGCGGAAGGCCATCAGCGTCTGCGGGTGCAGGGCCGTTGCCATGTCGATGCTGGTGTAGTAGTCGTCGGCACACTTGAATCCGACGTAACGGGCCGAAGTATCGGCGCCGACGCGCTCCAGGAAATGACGGAGCGGTGTGCCGCTCCATTGGCCGACGGCGCTCCAGCCCTCGACGCAGATATGACGCGTTGTCTGCGTGACTTGTGGCAGCGCGTACAAGTCGGCCAGGCGCCACGGCTTGCGCTCGCGGATGAGACCGGCCAGTTCGAGACTGAAATCGGCTGCCGAAACAGCCGGAATACCGTCTTCATCGTAGAAGGCATTGAACGGGAAGGGACGCACGATGGCGGAAGCCGGGTATTCCTGGGCCAGGCGCTTGGGGGCGAACAGCTTGGCTTGCACCGTGTCGTTCCATGAGGAAATCTTGCGCAGGGCATTCTCGACGCCTGCCTCGTCGGTCACGTTGCAGCCGGCGAGCAGCGACAAGGCACCCATCGACAGACCCTGGCGCAGGAATAGACGACGTTCGAGGCTGGCTATTTCGCGATTGCGAAGGGCGGCGAAACGTTCGCCCATCTTGAGTTTGATCATTGCGGGCTCCTGGTCGCCGGCAAACGGCCGATCAACATGGTGAGCAGCGTCCTGGGCACAAGCGCGACCATCAGGACATGGACGGCGACGACGACCAGAGTCAATGCCATGGCGACGAAATGCACGATACGCGCCGTGTCGAAACCACCGAACAATTCGACCAGCGGCGCCAATTGCACCGGTTTCCAGATCGCCAGTCCGGACAAGGCGAGCAGGGCGATGCCGAGAATGAGTGCGATATAGGCGGCTCGCTGCGCAGCGTTGTAGACCGACAGGTCGTCGTGCGCCAAGCGACCGCTCAGGGCAGCGCGGATATCGGCCCAGACGGCGGCCGGCGACACCGGCCACAGCTTGCGGCGGAAATGGCCGCTGAGGAAACCGTAGCCGAGATACAGCAGTCCGTTGAGAGCGAGCAGCCACATAGCGGCGAAATGCCAGAGCAGCGCACCGCCCAGCCAGCCACCCAAGGTCAATTCGCCGGGCAGGCGGAAAGCGAAGACGGGCGAGGCGTTATAGATTTTCCAGCCGCTGAGCAGCAGTACCAGGAAAGCCAGCGCATTAACCCAGTGTGCGAGGCGGACGAGTCTGCCGTGAATCATCGGCGAGGCGGGCAAGTGCTCGGTGCGGGAATCGGACATGGCTGGCGACTCCATCTTCATGACTGGCTCGCGCACAGCGGCAAGGACAAGGCTTGCAGCACGTCGCGGCTGCGCGGATTCTGCACGAAGGCGGCGACGCCCAAGTCGGATGCGGCGGCTCCCTCAGGAAGCGCGAGGCGCACCGTTTCGCTCAAGACTTGCCCGGGAGAAAGGATTTTCGGACCGATCCATTCGCGCACCACGTAGTCGTGGCGCAGGGTCGCCCCCCGGTTTTCGCCGGCATGCACCGATGTCTTCAAGCCGTTCTGGTAAAGCGCAACATACACGGCAGCGGCCTCCTGTCCCGGCTTCAGGCGCACGTCGAGGCGTACTGGCAGGCTGCGTCCCTCCGCCTTTTGCGCGGTGAGCGACACGTCGGCACCGGCCGGCTTGCGCGCGGCTTCCTGCAAAGCAACATCCAGGTCGGACGAAGGCCTGGCCGAACGCCAGCTTCTGCCTTGGACAAAGAACTGCGGGGTATAGACTACGGTATTGCCGGCGGCAGCCACCTGTTCCTGCTGGCGGGCCGAAAACAGCGGCTTGGCGAAGGCATCCTTCCAGCCGATGTAATCCCAATAGTCGACGTGCAGCGCCAGCGGCACCACGCGACCGGCCCAATCGGCACGCTGACGCGCTGCACTCAGCCAGCGGTCGGCGGGTGGGCAACTGCTGCACCCTTCCGACGTATACAGTTCCAGCAAGGCGACACGATGTTCGGGACTATGTGCCGTACACGCCGGCACCGCTGCCATGGCTGCCGATGCGGCGCCGATGGCCAGGCTGCCAAGCAAGCTATGTCGTAAACCCCGTTTCATGGTCTGAACCTTTCGTCGTATCGGGCGATGCACCCTCGTGGCACATGCCTGTACATGCTTAGTCGCCGCATCGCAGTTTTTCTTACACAGCCGGAGTCATTTTTTTTGTGCAGCCGAATGGAATGGACGATGGATCGTCAAATGGACAGACCCCGCGTGTCCCAAAACAACCGTCACCCGGTACGTTGCATACGCCTGGGAGAGAAGCCGGAAATGGCTGGAGGATCGACGGCGCACAGTGCAAAATGGTTTCTTGCCCGGAAACAGGCAAAACAATCCTGCGTGCTATGCCGCAATTTTTTCTTGGGGCATAGCTGTCGCTGCCATGCAGGCAAATTCGTGGTCGTAGGTGCTGCGCGCGCGACAATACGGCTGTTCAAATCACCGATACGCGCCGGTCAAGGGTGAGAATTGCAAGAAGCACCGAGGCTTACGCTGCGTCTTCCGGCACGCGCGTCAATTGTTTCCGGCGATTGGCTCAGGCGAGTCGTTCAGCTTTCCGCATCGGCCTTTTTCTTGGCGGGCGCCTTCGGCTTGGCGACTTTTTTCTCGAATTCGAAGCCGACCTTGCCGCCTTGGGCGACGAGGTAGGCCGAGAATTTACGGCGCGTGCGATTGGAGACGAATTCCTTGAGCAGATCGGTCTTGCCGTCAGCCAGCAGCTTCTTCATCTGCACCGCATCGATCGGTTGCTGCAGGATGATCTTGCCGGAACGGAAATCGCAGGTTTTGCTGGCGCCAACGGCCTTTTCGCAGACGTAGTTGTTCCCGTTGTCGTAAACATGGGCGGCACATTTCGGACACTGTCCGAGTGCCTCCTGGCCAGAGAAATCAATCTCCTCGGCTTCCCCATCCTCTCCTGCCTTGTCCTGGCCGAAGTCGAATTCCGGCTGCAGATCGTCGTTGAGCTTGATCGCGGCAGCGAAGCTGCGGCCCATTTTGTTGCGGAAACCGGTCAGCGGCCCGACCTGTTTTTCGGTGAGCAGGGTCTCGATCTCGGCAGGTTCGTACTGGCGGCCAGCGACGATCTTCCACAGCGCGTAGTCGCAAGTGCCGCACTGGAATTTTTTGTAGGTCTCGCGGATCTGGCCGCCGCATTTGGGGCAGGGCGCGGCCAGCACGCCGAAATCGCCGGGGATGGTGTCGGCTTCGTACTGCTTGGCGCGTTCGACCATGTGGCGGGTCATCTCGGCGATCTCGCGCATGAATTCCTCGCGCGTGAATTCGCCCTTTTCGATACGGCCGAGCTTCCATTCCCAATCGCCGGTCAATTCCGGCTGGGTCAGTTCGTTGATGCCGAGGCCGTT
>CAMKYP010000310.1 GCA_946477505.1 uncultured Dechloromonas sp.
ATGCCCGCCGTTGCATTTCCTACCTGAGCATCGAACTGGACGGCCCGATTCCCGAAGAGCTCCGCCCACTGATGGGCAATCGTATCTACGGCTGCGACGACTGCCAGCTATGCTGCCCCTGGAACCGCTTCGCGCAGATCGGCGACCGCGAGTTCGCCCCGCGCCACGGACTGGACTCGGCAAGCCTGGTCCAGCTGTCGCGCTGGACGGAGCAACAGTTCAACGACCGCCTGGCCGGCAACCCTATACGACGCATCGGACACGCACGCTGGCTGCGCAACATCGCCGTCGCACTCGGCAATGGCCCCGCAACGGCCGAGGCCGTGGCGGCGCTGCGCGATTTGTGCGAACACGAATCACCGCTCGTACGCGAGCATGCGGCCTGGGCACGCCAGCAACTTGGCGCCTGACGCAAGCGAACAGCGGCGCGACCCGGATGCCGGCTGGGCGACCGGCCGCCCTACCAACTCGGCCCGGCGGCACCGGGCATGAAGCGGATCGGCGCGACTTCGACCTTGTCGAGCACCAGCTTGCGATTGATGCGCTCGGCCATCTGCTCCCGGGAGGGAATCGGCAGGTCATACACCTCGTCGAGCAAGCGACGGAAGCGCAGCAGCCAGACATGCGTCAATTCAACCAGCGCGGCGTAAAAACGGGTGCCGCACTGCATCGAAACCCGTTGCGCGAAATCCGGGAACCAGTAGCCGAGGTGCTCGTCGATGAAAGCCGCCGCCGATTTCAGGTCGACGGTCGGATCGACGAGGATGAGGCGCAAATACTGCAGCTGCAGCACGAAATGGTCGTCGAAGCGGTTGCGCCAATCAACCGCCTGTAACCCGGCTGCCGCGTAGAGCTCCCGCAACTCGAACATCGGCGCCGCGCAGGCCAGATGGTCGTCGGACAACCAGACGGATTCGTAGGGCGAGGCGCCCAGGCTGTTGTTCAGATAAATCGCCGCAAAATCGGCCGCCAGTTCATCAAGGGACTCGTCCTCGTTCAAGGCATCGGCCATGTTGGCGTAGGCGGCCCGACCATCATCGCCTGCCGGCGGCAAGGCCAGGCCGTGCGGGAAGTCGGCAGACCGCAGCGCGCCGATGAGCGCCCCCTCCAGCTCCCGATCGTGCAGGCGGATCAATTGATCAAGATCGTCGGCCAGCGCGACAAACAGTTCATTTTCCATCGATCCGTCCCTTGCTGTGAGGAATGAAGGCAATCGACGGGCGCGTCAGCTCCGGATTGGCCATATTCTTGACTTGCTTGACCGGTTTATCGTTGGGCCCCATCGCCGTGGTCTTGAACGCCCCCTTCCAGATTTCCTCGATCGGCCCGATATCCAGCACCCGCATCATGCAGGCCATCACGCAATAAGGTTTGCGGCCGGCTTCCAGTTCGTCGATGCACATGTTGCACTTCTTGATCACCAGTTCCTGCGGGTCCCACTGTGGCGCGCCATAGGGGCAGGCGGCCTCGCATTTGCGGCAGCCGATGCACAGCGTCGAATCGATATCGACCACACCGTTGTCGGCCCGCTTCCAGATCGCCCCGGTCGGGCAGGTCGGCAGGCAGGCCGGTTCGGCACAGTGGTTGCAGGCCATGTTGACCTTGTAGGCATGGACATCCGGAAAGCTGCCGCCCTCGACGTACATGACGCGCCGGAAGCGCGGCCCCGGCGGTAAGCCGTTCTTGTCCTTGCAGGCGATTTCGCAGGCCCGGCAGCCGATGCAATCGACGTTGTGGTGAATGAAACCCAACTGGACGGCCGGTTTTACCGGCTCGTAGGTCTGCGCGACCTTGCGCTCGATGGCCGACTTGAGTTCCTGCTTGTCGATCTTCTTGACCATTACTTGTCCCTCCGGAAGATCACGGAACGCGAGGTGGCCTGGGTATCCCAGCCCGGGTGATGATCAAGGCTGGTCTTCTTGAAATCGACCAGGATGGTGTTGTAGGCGAAGGCACCGGCCGGGCTCGGCTGGTCCAGGGTCAGGAAGTCCGGGTTGCCGGCGCGGTCGGTGCCGTCCTTGGCGAGATCCATCCATGCACCTTCATAGAGCACGACGACGCCCGGCATGCAGCGCTCGGTCACATACGCGGGAACGACCACCCGCCCGCGGTCGTTCCAGACCTCGACAATATCGCCGGTGACGATGCCGCGCGCCTTGGCGTCGCGGGCGCTGACGGTGATTTCCTGCTGGTAGGTTTCGCGCAGCCAGGGAATGTTGTGGAAGATCGAATGGGTACGCCAGCGCGGGTGCGGCGTGACCATGTGGAAAGGATAGGTCTTCGCCTTCTCGTGATTCAGCGACTCGAAGGGCTCGATCCACTTCGGGATGTAGGGGATTTCGTAGCCGTACTGGGTCTTCGTCCAATCCTTGATGTTGGCCAGCGTAGTGGAGAGTATTTCGATCTTGCCCGAGGGTGTCTCGAATGGCACGCCCTGGCTGATCTGTTCCTCAAACGCGACATGCGGCTTGTCGAAGGTGAATTTGTAGACCCCGTGCTTCTTGAAGGTCTCCCAGGACATCTTGACGCCCTGGTGCGCCTGCACCTTGTTCTTCCACCAGTCGGTCAGGTAGGCCTCGTCGGTCACATCGTTGTTCTGGAAATAATCGCGCTGCGACTTGGGGTTGTAGCGCTTGCCGAAATTCTCGACGCTCGGATCGAGCTTCTCGATGCGATAGGCCAGCTCGGTAAATACCTGGAAATCGGTCTTCGACTCGCCCAGCGGCTCGATGACCTTCGGCCGATGGATGTAGTAGTGGCCCTTGTACCAGGGCAAGGCCACGTCCTGGCGCTCGAAGTGGGTGGCGATCGGGAACAGCACGTCGGCCCACAGGCCTGACGGCGTGATGGTCGAATCCATGCAGACGACCAGTTCCAGCTTCTTGATCGCGGCGATTTCCTTGTTGATGTTGGTCAGCTGGTTGAACCAGTCCGAGCCGTGCCAGAAGATCGCCTTGATGTTGGGAATCTTGCCGTCCAGCTCGTCGTTGCGCGGCCAGCAACCGATTTCCTCGCGCTTCACGTTGGGGTAGTTGAGCACGCAGTGCGCCCAGCGATCCGACTTCAGCGAGGCGTACCAGACGTTGGCGTACTTGTCGTACGGGTAGGCCACCGCTTCAGCGTGCCAGCCCTTGCCGACACCCTCGGCGCAGCCGCCCAGAATGCCGATGTTGCCGGTCATCGCCTGAAGGGCGGCGGCCATCCGGTTGTATTGCTCGCCGTAGGATGCCCGCCCCGGCGCCCAGCTCGCCTTCAGCGCGGCGGGCTTGGTCGTGGCGTACATTTCGGCCAGCTTCTTGATATCGGCCGCCGGAACGCCGCATATTTTCTCGGCCCACTCCGGCGTTTTCGGCGTGCCGTCGTACTTGCCAAGGATGTAGTCCTTGAAGTTCTCGCGATCCTTGAACTGCTCCGGCATCGTGCCGGCGTCCATGCCCTGGCAGAACTTGTCGATGAACTTCTGGTCCTGCAGGTTGTTGGCGAAGATGTGGTGCGCCATGCCGGCGAGCATGGCGGCATCGGTGTTCGGCTTGATCGGAATCCACCAGGCGTCGTAGCTGGCCGCCGAGTCGGTGTATTGCGGATCGACCACGACAAACTTGCAGCCGCGCTGCTTGGCGAGGCGCATGTAGTAGAAGGTGTTGCCGCCATGGAAGGTGTAGGCCGGGTTCCAGCCCCACATGATGATCAGCTTGGAGTGCGCGAAGGCGTCATCCTCGTTGCCGTCGGTGATGGTGCCGAAGGTCATGCGCGAACTGAAGGTCGTGCCCTGATAGCTGGGCACCGACCATGAGTTGGTGCGGCAGCCGAACATGCCGAGGAAACGGGCGAGCAGCCCCTCGATCTGGTCGGATTTGTGCAGCACGCCATAGGACGTACCGGCATACGCCTGGTCGAGAATGGCAGTCGGTCCGTATTTCTGCTTCAGGTCGACCATCTTGCGGGCCACATAGTCGAGCGCCTCGTCCCACGATACCCGCTTGAACTTGCCCTCGCCGCGTTCGCCGACGCGCATCATCGGGTAGAGCAGCCGCTCCGGCGAATACAGCCGGCTGCGATAGGAACGCCCGCGCAGGCAGGCACGCAGTTGCGGCACCTGCTCGCTCTCGAAACCGAACTTGCCGCCCTCCTGGTAACGCCCGTCGTCGGTACTCAGCCGAACGATCACATCGCCCTTCTTGTGCGCCACCAGCATGTGGCGCGAACCGCAATTGTGGTCGCAGGAGGTCACCACGGTGGTCAGTTGATCGTCACGCGGGTAGGGCTCGTAGGCGAAGGCCTTGGCTTCCTTCTCGCCGCTGCCGAGTTCAACCAGCCCGCTGGTCGTCGCCACGGCGGCACCGGCCCCGACGGTCTTCAGGAAATTACGGCGCTTGGGGTTGAGGAGGTCGAGCCAGTTTGTTTTCTTGTCCATGGTCGTTCCTGCTTATTTCTGGGTCACAACGGGAAGCAGAAAGCGTGCTTCCGATTCGGTCGGGCGGTCTTTGGCCCAGTCGGGCACCTCGGGGGCCATGCCCTCCCAGGCGTGGCGCGGATAGGAATAGCTGATGCGGTACCACGAGCGGCCGCCGTGGCAACCGTAGCAGGTATCCGCGTTTTTCGCCCCGGCCGCCTCGATGGCCTCCGCCTTCAGATAGCTGACCTGATGGCGCTTGGTACGGATTGCCGCATGGCAGGTCAGGCAGCTGTTGCCGAACATTTCTTTGCTCTCAAGCCATGGCGAAGGCAGGCCCATGACCTGGATGTTCATCTGGCCGTGGCACTTCAGGCAGGTGGTTTCCGGATTGACCTGTTTGCGCAGCGTGAAGGCATCGGTCGATTGCGGCATCGCGGTCGCCGAGGAGCCGGGCGCTTCCTCGCGCGGGTCGCTGCCCTGGTGGCAGGTCGTGCAGCTCAGGTTCATCAACTCCCTGGCCATCGGCGTCACCAGATGGCGGCGATGGAACGTATCCTGCTCGCCGGCATAGGTGCTCAGCCGCTGGTACCAGGCCTTGCTGGCAGCCGCCTTGATGCCGGCCGGCGAGGTCTCGCGCACCTTGTCTTCGAGCACCTCCCGGTGGCAAGCCAGGCACTGGGCGTCAGTCGC
>CAMKYP010000311.1 GCA_946477505.1 uncultured Dechloromonas sp.
CCTAGATCAAGCCAAGGTACCTGATCCAGGGTACTTGGCTTATTCCCACTCAATCGTTGCCGGCGGCTTGCCGGATACATCGTAGACGACACGGTTCAAACCGCGAACCTCGTTGATGATCCGGTTTGACACCCGACCGAGCAGTTCGTACGGCAGGTGAGCCCAATGGGCGGTCATAAAGTCGCTGGTCACTACGGCGCGCAAGGCAACGACATTCTCGTAGGTGCGGCCGTCGCCCATCACACCAACACTCTTGACCGGCAGGAAGACCGCAAAGGCTTGGCTGGTGAGGTCATACCAGCTCTTGCCGATGTCGGCTGCAGTACAGGCACCTGCCGCCACATCGCGCTCGGTGGCGTGCGTGGCGCGCAGCTCGTCGATGAAGATGGCATCAGCACGCTGCAGCAGACTGGCCGACTCTCGCTTGACTTCGCCAAGGATACGCACCCCCAGGCCTGGCCCGGGGAAGGGATGGCGATAAACCATTTCGCGCGGCAGGCCAAGGGCGACACCAAGTTCGCGGACTTCGTCCTTGAACAGCTCGCGTAGCGGCTCAAGCAGCTTGAGATGCATGTCTTCCGGCAGGCCACCGACGTTATGGTGGCTCTTGATCGTATGGGCACCCTTCTTGCCCTTGCCGGCCGATTCGATCACGTCCGGGTAGATCGTGCCCTGGGCCAGCCACTTGGCAGCGGAGAGCTTCTTCGATTCGGCCTGGAAGACCTCGACGAATTCCTTGCCGATGATCTTGCGCTTCTGCTCTGGGTCGGAGACGCCGGCCAGCTTGCCCATGAAGTCGTCGACCGCATCGACACGAATGACCTTGACGCCGAGGTTACGGGCGAACATTTCCATGACCATGTCGCCTTCGTTGAGGCGCAGGAGGCCATGATCGACAAAGACGCAGGTCAGCTGGTCGCCGATCGCCTTGTGGATCAACGCCGCGGCTACGCTCGAATCGACGCCACCTGACAAGCCAAGAATCACCTCCTCGTCGCCGACCTGGCGCTGGATGGCATCCACTGCTTCAGCGATATAGTCGCCCATCACCCAATCGGTGCCGCAGCCACAGATGCCATGCACGAAACGTTCGAGAATGGCGCGGCCCTGCTGGGTGTGCGTCACTTCCGGGTGAAACTGGACCGCATAGAATTTGCGACTCTCGTCGGCCATCGCGGCAATCGGGCAGGAGGCAGTCGAGGCCATTTTGACAAAACCAGGCGGCAGCTCCATGACCGAGTCGCCGTGGCTCATCCAGACCTTCAGCATTCCGTGGCCTTCCGGGCTATAGAAGTCGGCGATATCGTTCAGCAGCGCCGTGTGGCCATGGGCGCGAACTTCCGAATAGCCGAATTCGCGTGCTTTGCCAGCGGCCTCGGCGGTCATCACCTTGCCGCCCAACTGCTGAGCCATGGTTTGCATGCCGTAGCAGATGCCGAGCACCGGAATCCCCAACTCGAACACAGCATTCGGCGCACGCGGCGTATCGCCTTCGGTCACCGAACTGGGGCCGCCAGAGAGAATGATGCCCTTGGCGCCGTAGTTGCGGATGAAGTCGTCGGACACGTCGTACGGATGGATTTCGCAGAAGACCTTGGCTTCACGCACGCGACGGGCGATCAGTTGGGTGACCTGGGAGCCGAAATCGAGGATGAGGATTTTCTGGTGGGACATGGGCAGGACCTTGAATGAAAAGGGGCGGCTACCGGAGCCGCCCCTCTGGGACACTGAAACGATCAGTCGAGGTGGTAGTTCGGCGCTTCCTTGGTGATCTGCACGTCGTGGACGTGCGACTCGCGAATGCCGGCCGAGGTGATTTCGACAAAACAGGCATTTTCATGCATGTGGGCGATGGTCGGGCTGCCGAGATAACCCATCGACGAACGCAGGCCGCCCATCAACTGGTGGATCACGGCAAGCACCGATCCCTTGTAGGGAACACGGCCTTCGATACCTTCCGGCACGAACTTGTCGACGTTGGCCGTTGCTTCCTGGAAATAACGATCCGACGAACCGGCCTGCATCGCGCCAAGCGAGCCCATGCCACGATACGATTTGTACGAACGCCCCTGGAACAGCTCAACCTCGCCCGGAGCTTCCTCGGTGCCGGCGAACAGGCCGCCGAGCATGACCGTGTCGGCGCCAGCCGCGATGGCCTTGGCGATGTCACCGGAGTAGCGTATACCGCCGTCGGCGATCATCGGAACGCCGGTACCCTTCAGCGATTCGGATACGTTCTGGATGGCCGTGATCTGCGGTACGCCGACACCTGCCACGATGCGCGTGGTGCAGATGGAACCGGGACCGATGCCAACCTTGACACCGTCAGCGCCCATGTCGACCAGCGCACGGGCAGCATCTGCGGTGGCGATGTTGCCGCCGATCACTTCGATCTGCGGGAAATTTTTCTTGACCCACTTGACGCGGTCGAGTACGCCTTGCGAGTGGCCGTGCGCCGTATCGACGACAACCACGTCAACGCCGGCCTCGGCCAGCAACTCGACGCGCTCTTCGGTGCCAGCGCCGACGCCGACAGCCGCACCGGCGCGCAGGCGCCCGGAGGCATCCTTGTTGGCCAGCGGATGCTCGGTCGACTTGAGAATATCCTTGACTGTGATCAGGCCACGCAGGTTGAAGTCGTCATCCACGACCAGCACGCGCTCCAGGCGGTGGGTACGAATCAACTCCTTGGCGTCCTCGACGCTGGCACCTTCCTTGACAGTAACCAGACGCTTTTTCGGCGTCATGATCGACTTGACCGGCTGATCCAGATTGGTTTCGAAGCGCAAGTCGCGGTTGGTGACAATACCGACCACCTTGCCGGACTTGTCGAGCACCGGCAGGCCGGAAATCCGGTATTGACGGGTAATCTCAAGCACATCGCGAACTGTCATCAGCGGCGAAACGGTAATTGGATCCTTCAGGATGCCAGACTCGAACCGCTTGACCTTGGCCACTTCAGCTGCCTGGGCCTTGGCTGTGAGGTTCTTGTGGATGATGCCGATACCGCCCTCCTGAGCCAGCGCAATGGCAAGACGCCCTTCCGTCACGGTATCCATGGCGGCCGAAAGCAGCGGCAGGTTCAGGGTAATGTTGCGGGTCAGCTTGGTAGCAAGACTGACATCGCGCGGTAGGACTTGAGAATGTGCGGGGACGAGCAGTACGTCGTCGAAAGTAAGGGCTTTTTGCAGCAGTCGCATGGCCTTTAATCCAAGGTCACAAAATCGTATTATACAGAAAAGCAAAGGAAACCCAGATGACCTCGAAACCAATCATCGCATTCGCTGCCGCGGTGGCTACCTCCGTCACCGCAATCAATGCGGTTTACGCCGAAACCTACCAATGGAAGGACAGCAGCGGACAAACGGTGATTTCCGACACGCCACCACCTTCCAATGCAAAAAGCCGTCGCGCCATCGATGCCCGCCAACCGTCCGTCGTCAGCGAGAAGCCGACCGAAAAGATCACCGAAGGCGCAAAGAGCTCTGAAGGCCCGAAAACGATGGCCGAGAAAGACATGGAGTTCAAGAAGCGACAGCAGGAAAACAAGGAAAAAGCCGACAAACTCGCCAAGGAGCAAGCCGCTGAGGCAGCGCAGAAAGATAACTGCGAGCGGGCAAAACAAAACCTGGCAGCCCTGCAGAAAAATCAACCCATGCTGACCCTAGACGACACTGGCCAGCAAAAGCTCATGGATACATCACAACGCGAACAGGAACTTGAGCACGCCCGGCGAATCATCGCAGAAACCTGCAAATAGCCGCGGCTTGAATCAACCCTCGGAGGCGTCAGCATCACCGGCGCCTTTTTTCATGACCTTGCCTTCCGCGGCACGCTGCTTGCGGACTTCCTTGGGGTCGGCGATCAACGGTCGATAAATCTCGATCCGGTCCTTGTCCCGCAACACGGCATCGAGTTTCGACAATTTATTCCAGATTCCGAATTTGTTCTTCCTGATATCGATTTCCGGGTATTTCACCAAAAGTCCGGATGCATCGAGCCCATTCTGCAAGGTCGCTCCTTCAGAAATCCGAACACGTACGACCTCCTGCTTATTGCTCATGGCATAGCAGACTTCAACATTGAGCATTTCAGCCATTGGCAGCTCCATAAACTTGGCTTGCACGCCGCACGAAGGCGTCGACAAAGGTGTTGGCAATGTGACTGAATACGGGGCCAATGACCTTTTCGAACAGTTTGCTCGAGAACTCGTAGTGCAATTTGAACTCGATCTTGCAGGCATTCTCGGCCAGAGCCTTGAAGTGCCACGCCCCTTCCAGCCGCCGAAACGGCCCGTCAATCAGGCGAATGCTCATCTGGCGAGCGTATTCTTTGTCGTTTTCGGTCGTGAACGATGATTTTACGGCATGGTAATTGATATGCAGGGTGGCCACCGTCTTCACCGAATCCCGATACTTGACCTCGGTGTGACTGCACCACGGTAGAAACGCGGGGTAATCCTCGCAACGGTCGACCAGCTCGAACATTTGTTCGGCCGATTGCTCGATCAAGACTGTCTTTTCAACCAGAGCCATGCAGTGGCAGCGTTCCTGTATCCTGTAGAATGGCAATTTTAATGGATCGCCAAGCAGCATGAGCATTACGGTCAATAAAAAAGCCTTCCACGATTACTTCGTCGAAGACAAATACGAGGCGGGCATGGTTCTCGAAGGATGGGAAGTCAAGGCCATTCGTGCCGGCCGGATGAACATCAAGGAATCCTACGTCATCATCAAAGGCGGAGAACTCTTTCTGATCGGCATGCACATCAGCCCGCTCACGACCGCCTCGACGCACAATAAGCACGATCCGACGCGCACGCGCAAACTGCTCCTGCACGGAAACGAAATCAGCAAGCTCATCGGCAAGGTCGAACGTGCTGGTTACGCCCTTGTGCCGCTCGACTTGCACTTTCTGCGAGGAAGGATCAAGCTCGAAATCGGACTGGCCAAGGGAAAGAAACAACACGACAAGCGTGCTTCCGAACTGGAAAAAGACTCCAAGCGGGAAGCGCAGCGCGCCATGAAGGAACATCAAAGATAAAACGCGGTTAGTCGACTTTTATCAA
>CAMKYP010000312.1 GCA_946477505.1 uncultured Dechloromonas sp.
CCAGCCCCCTGTTCATCAAGGATCGCCATGGGCGCTACATCGCCTGCAACAAGGCATTCGAGGACTATATCGGACTCCCCCGCGAGGCCATCGTCGGGGCGACGGTTTTCGACGTAGCTCCCGCCGAACTGGCCCAAATCTACGAAAAAGCGGACCAGGATCTGATGTCCAAGGGGGGCAAGCAGAGTTACGAAGCCCAGGTCCGCTTTGCCGACGGCAGCTATCACGACGTGATTTTCTACAAGTCGGTGTTCTACGCGGCAAACGGCGAAGCCGATGGCATTTCTGGAACGATGCTCGATATCAGCGACCGCAAGTTGCTGGAGAAGCGGCTGAAGATCGCCGCGTCGACCGACTTCCTGACCGGCATCCACAATCTGCGCACCTTCTACGAGCTGGCCGGGCAGGAATACCGGCGTTTCTGTCGCCATGGCGGCGATCTGTCGCTGGTGGTCATCGACCTCGACGATTTCAAGCAGATCAATGACCTGCTCGGCCATGCCGCCGGCGATGAGGCCTTGCGCTCGTTCGTTGAAGCGGTGCAGGCCAACCTGCGCGAGCAGGACATTTTCGCGCGGGCTGGTGGCGATGAATTCCGCCTGCTGCTGCCGGAAACCGACCTGGCCGGAGCCGTTCTCGTCGCGGAACGCATCCGCACGGCGGTCTCTCAGCTCACGGTCCAGGGGGCAGACGGCATACGCTCCCTGTCGATCAGCGCCGGCGTATGCGCCTGCCAGCCCGGCGACGACAATCTCGACATCGTCACCCGATGCGCCGACGCCCAGTTGTACGCCGCCAAGGCTGGCGGCCGCAATCGTGTCTGCCCGCCCCCCGCCACCCCGTAAAAAAAAAATGGGCACCCGAAGGTGCCCAAAGGGAGAGAGAGGGTAATTTCCCGGCTTAGTGGTGGTAGGCGCTTTCGCCGTGCGAGGTGAGGTCCAGACCTTCACGCTCTTCTTCTTCCGGCACACGCAGACCGATCACGATATCGACCAGCTTGTAGGCAACGATCGAGACCACACCCGACCACACGACAACCGTACCCACGCCCCACAGCTGGCTGATGACCTGGGCAGTCATGTCGTAGGGAGCGACGGCGTTGGCGACGTAGTCGTAGACACCGGTACCACCGAGGGCCGGGTCGGCGAAGACACCGGTCAGGATGGCACCGAGGATGCCACCGACGCCATGGACCCCGAACACGTCGAGCGAGTCATCGGCACCAAGCAGCTTCTTCAGGCCATTGACGCCCCACAGGCAGACCACGCCGGCCAGCAGGCCAAGGACGATCGCACCCATGATGCCGACGAAACCGGCAGCAGGCGTGATGGCAACCAGGCCGGCAACCGCACCGGAGGCAGCACCCAACATGGACGGCTTGCCCTTGAGGATCCATTCGGCAAACATCCATGACAGCGCGGCGGCGGAGGTGGCAACCCAGGTGTTGACCATGGCCAGCGCGGCACCGCCAGAGGCTTCGAGAGCAGAGCCGGCGTTGAAGCCGAACCAGCCGAACCACAGCAGGGAAGCACCGATCATCGTGAAGGTCAGGGAGTGCGGAGCCATGGCGACATTGCCCAGGCCGGTACGCTTGCCAACCATGTAGGCACCAACCAGACCGGCGATCGCGGCGTTGATATGCACGACGGTACCGCCAGCGAAGTCGAGCGCACCCTTCTGGAACAGGAAGCCCGCGGTCTTGCCGGCTGCTTCACCGGCTGCGGCATCGATATAGGCATCCGGACCCGCCCAGTACCAGACCATGTGGGCCATCGGGATGTAGGACAGGGTGAACCAGATCACCATGAAGACCAGGATGGCGGCAAACTTGGCACGCTCGGCGAAGGCGCCGACGATCAGGCCGCAGGTGATGGCGGCGAAGGCACCCTGGAAGATGACGTAGGCCAGCTCGGAGATATTGACACCCTTGGAGAAGGTCGCGGCCACGGAATCGACGGTCACACCCTTCAGGAACATCTTGTCGAGTACGCCGAAGAATTCGTTGCCTTCGGTGAAGGCGGCCGAGTAGCCATAGACCACCCAGAGAACCGAGATCAGCGAGAAGGTGACGAAAACCTGCATCAGTACCGACAGCATGTTCTTGGTACGGACCAGACCGCCGTAAAACAGCGCCAGGCCCGGAATGGACATCAGGATGACCAGCGCGGCGCTGACCATGACCCAGGCGTTGTCGCCCTTGTTCGGCGGGATCGGCGCAGCAGCAGCCGGGGCAGCAGCTTCAGCGGCGGCAGGTGCGGCAGCCGGAGAAGCAGCCGGTGCGGCGGCCGGAGCAGTAGCGACAGCCGCTTCAGGCGCGGCGGCCTTTTCCTCGGCCCAGGACGGCGCGCTGAATGCGACGGCACCGACCAGAGCCAGCAATGCAAATAGGCGTTTCATGATGAGGGCTCCTTAGAGGGCGTCGGTACCGGTTTCGCCGGTACGGATACGAATGACCTGTTCAACATCGAAGACGAATATCTTGCCGTCGCCGATCTTGCCGGTGGAGGCCGACTTCTCGATGGCCTCGATCACCTGATCGAGCTGCTCGTCCTTGACGGCGGCTTCGATCTTGACCTTGGGCAGGAAATCGACGACATATTCGGCGCCCCGATACAGCTCGGTATGCCCTTTTTGCCGGCCGAAACCCTTCACTTCAGTGACCGTGATGCCTTGCACGCCAATGGCGGACAGTGCTTCACGCACTTCGTCAAGCTTGAACGGCTTGATGATGGCGGTAACGAATTTCATGATGAAAGTTCCCCAGTTAGGTTGAAATCTGTTTTCCCCCGCCGGCGCCGGCCGGTGCACTGGCGGGGGTTTTAGGACTGCTTAGAAAGTCTTGGTCACGGACAGAACGGCAATACCACGGCCTGCATCCTTGGCCTTCGAACCGGTATTGCCCGACTCGTTCAGGGAGTTGGTGAAGCAATAGAACTCACCCTTGTTGCAACTGCCCTTGGCGTTGGTGCCGACATAGGAAAGACCGACCACCCAGCCGCTCAGATCCTTGGTCACGCCGAACTTCCAATCGGTGTAGCTGATGCTGTCGGAGCCAGTCAGGCTGGCCGAGGCATACTTGTAGTCCTTGGCGAATAGATGGCCAACGTGACCATTCACCCCCCAGCCGTCGCCCAGATCGTAGTTGCCGTTGAATTCGAGATAGCTGGTGCCCTTGGATTCCGGCAGATCGAAGTAATCGCTGACCGCGTAGGAGTACTTCAGGGTCAGGAACTTCCAGCTACCGGCAACGTACAGCTCCAGGTTATCCACGGTGCCGGAGGCGTTGGCCGACGGATGCTTGGCATTGGTACCGGACAGCGGACGGGCACGGGAACCCGGATAACGGTAGTAGAGGGCGCCGACGTCGATGCCGAAGTCTTCGGCAAAGGTCGTCTTCCAGCCACCGTAGAAGTCCATTTCGATGTTGCCTTCCGGATAGCCGGCGCCCGACGAGATGGTCGAGTTCCAGTTACCGATGTACAGGCCGGTAGCCGCATGCGAGTAATCGATGCCACCCTGGATGGCCGGCTTGCCGAAGGTCTGGTCAATGCCGCGGAAGCGGTAGCTGGAAGCAAGCGTCATGTTGCCGGTCAATGCCGGGGTTTCAGCGGCCGGTGCGGCAGCCTCCTCGGCGAAGGCCGGTGCGGTGAAGGCGCCGACGAGGGCCAGGGCGATCAGGGACTTCTTCATGGTTTCTCTCCTACGGATTGGTCAATGCAAAAACAAAAACTGTTCGAGACAGCATTAGCAGAACACGTGCCAGGAAATATTTTTGATAAAAATCAAACCATTAGGACATTCACACAAAGCAAGGCACCAAGGTAGCGCACCAAAACCGTGCGGTTACAGTGTGTTACGCACCAAGCCCGAGCGACCATCGGAAAAGAGGAGGAATTCCGCTGTGATAGACTGCTCGGACACGGAGGACACCCATGCTCGACCCCAAGACTCTCGAAGATTTCGGCGCCAAAATGAGCGCGCTGCTGGCCAACACCCCTGCCAAGGACATCGAAAAGAACGCCAAGGCCATGATGAGCGGCTTCTTTAGCAAGCTCGACCTGGTTACCCGCGAGGAATTCGATATCCAGGCCCAGGTTCTGGCCCGTACCCGCGAGAAACTGCAGGCGCTCGAAGCGCGCGTCGACGCGCTGGAAAAAGCCCGCTCCGGCCAGTAATACAAGCCGCATGGCGCTGGCCATCGCCCACAGTCGCGGACTGGATGGCCTGAACGCCCCGCCGGTCGTCGTCGAAGCCCACCTGGCCAGCGGCCTGCCCAGCTTCACGCTGGTTGGGCTGCCCGATACCGAGGTCAAGGAAGCACGCGACCGGGTACGCGCCGCCATCGTCAATTCCGGCTTCGAATTTCCCAACAAACGCATCACTGTCAATCTGGCGCCGGCCGATCTGCCCAAGGAATCCGGGCGCTTCGACCTGCCCATCGCGCTCGGCATCCTGGCCGCCAGTGGACAGATCCCGGCCACCGACCTGGCCTCCTACGAATTCGCCGGCGAGTTATCGCTATCCGGTGAACTGCGTCCGATCCGCGGGGCGCTGGCCATGGCGCTGCAGACCCAGGAGGAAGGCAAAGCCTTCATCCTGCCCGAGGAAAGCGCCCGCGAAGCGGCGCTGACCGGCGCCGCCCGCATCCTGGCCGCCCGCTCGCTGCTCGGCGTCTGTGCCCACCTGGCGGACCGCGAACATCTGCCGACGGCCGTGGCGGCCGGTTCACCGAACTATCGCCCGGCCATCCACGATCTTGCCGATGTGCGCGGCCAGGCGCAGGCCAAGCGGGCGCTCGAGATCGCCGCGGCCGGTTCGCATTCGCTCCTGATGCTCGGCCCGCCCGGTTCGGGAAAATCGATGCTCGCCGCACGCCTGCCCGGCCTGATGCCGGACCTCGACAATGCGGCGGCCAAGAGTTCGGCGGCCGTCCTGTCGCTGGTCGGCCAGTTCCGCCCCGAGGCTTTCGGCCTTCGCCCCTATCGCCAGCCGCACCACACGGCCTCGGCCGTTGCCCTGGTCGGCGGCGGCAATCCGCCGCGCCC
>CAMKYP010000313.1 GCA_946477505.1 uncultured Dechloromonas sp.
GTCGTCAAAGGCAAGTAAGCCGCCGACCCAGGGCGCTGCTGTCCAGGCGCCCTGGGTCGGCGGCTTACTTGCCTTTGACGACGCTATTCCATTGCTTCAGGAATTCGAGCCGCTTGGCTTGGTCGAGATAGGTGAGCAGGCCGGTGTTGATGGCTACCGGACGCAGCGCGTCACCGAGCCGTTTTTGCAGTCCGCTGGCCGTGGTGTCGCCTTCGACATCGGGGCGGATGGCGTAAAGGTCGGCCTTGCTGGCGATGATCTCCTGGCCCTTCTTCGACAGCACGAAATCGAGCCACAGCTTGGCGGCGTTCGGGTTCTTGGCCTTCTTGGCGATGAACATGACGCGGCTGATGACCAGCGTGTAGTCCTTGGGCAGCACGATGCCGATCGACGGGTCCTTCTGGGCGCGGGTCAGTGCGTAGGCGGCGTTGAGGTTGTAGCCGATCAGATTCTCGCCGGAGGCGATGCGCTCCATCATCGTGCCGGTCGACGCCTGCACCTTGGCCTGCACCGCGCCGAGCGCCTTCTGCAGCTCGGCGAAGCCGGCGGCGTTGACCTGTTTGTCCTGAGTCACCAGCATGAAACCGACGCCGGACTTTTCAGGGTCGTAGGTGTTGACCTTGCCCTTGAACTTCTCGGTCTGCGTGTTGAGCAGCTTGATGAAATCGGCGTGGGTTTGCGGCACGTCGCCGGCCGGGATCAGGCGCTTGTTGTAGACGAAACCGATCGGCTCGTAAGTGGTGCCGAAGGCCTCGTTCTTCCAGTTCGCCCAGTCGGGCAGCTTGGCGGTTTCGGGCGACTTGTGCGGCTGGGCGTAGCCGTCGTTGACCAGCTTGATCTGCAGGTCCATCGACGACGACCAAGTGACGTCGGCCGAGCTGCCGGCGGCGGTTTCCGAGATGAAGCGGTTGTACAGCTCGGTGGTGCTCATGTTGCTGTATTCGATGTTGATCGCCGGGTACATGGCACGGAATTCGCGGATCAGGTGGTTGGCCTGTTCGTTGTCGGTAACGCCGTAGATGACCAGCTTGCCTTCTTTTTGGGCGGCCGCGGCGAGGTCGGCTGTGGATTGGGCCAGGGATGGGGCAATGCCGAAGGCGGCATTGAGGGCGGCCATGGTCAGGCCGGCGAGCAGGCCGCGCTGGAAGCGGCGACGGGTTGTATTCATGTTTGTCTCCAGGTTTCGATTTTGGCATCCGGTCCGTGCTTTGTCAGGCTCCGGCCGGATCGCTCAGTGTTCAATGTAGGCGGTACAGCTTTCGATTCGCTTTCGCTGACGCGGGGAAAACAATTTCTTGCCAGGATTTCGCTTTCCCCGTGTCTGCGGCTTAGAAGCGGTAGCGGGCGCCCATCATCAGCGACGACGGCGAGAAGTTCGGCGGCAGGCCGGAATCCTTGTCGTAGCCTTGGCAGGTGCCGCCGGCGCACAGCGAGTTCTGGCCGCCGTTCTTGTTGGTGACCTTGGCGTAGTAGGTGTACAGATCGGTCTGCTTGTCGAGCGCGAACTCGTAGCCGAAGCCGTAGTGGTTGGAGTCGCGGTTGGTGCTCAGGCGGTCGTCGAGGCGGGCATACAAGGCACGCACGGTGTGACGATCGAGGAAGGGCACGGCGGCGCCCAGCCACCAGACGTTGCGGTCCAGCGTCTTGTAGGTGGCGGCGCCTTCCTGGGTGTCCTCGCCGTGCAGGAAGTGGGCGTATAGCTTGGCAAACTTCAGGTCATAGGTGGCGGCCAGGTTCCACGACTTGCGGTGGGCGTTCTCGGTGGCCGGGGCGGTGACGGTGCCCATCTTGGCGTAGTCGAGGTAGCCAGCGCCGACGAAGAGCGGGCCGTTGCCGTAGCTCAGGCTGGCGCTGACTCCTTTGCCTTCGCCTTCGGGGCCGGTATTGCTGTTGCCGGGGGCGCCGCCGGTGACGCCGACATCGGCCCTGCTGTTGTTTTCCATGCCTGCCGAGTAGGCGATCTTGCCCTGGAATCCAGCCAGTTTCGGGGTGGCGTAGAACACGCCGTTGTCAAAGCGGCTGGCGGCGGCCGACGACCACAGTCGGAAGGGTGTCGCACCGCCGATGGTGTAGGGGTCCGTCGCGCTGGCGAGCGAGTAAATCGGCGCATAATCCCGGCCGAAGCGCAGGTCGCCGAATTTCTTGCTGTTCAGGCCGAGGAAGGTGTTGCGCGAGAAGATGGCGACGCCGGTACTGTTGACCGAGGCCGACGAGGCGCTGCCCTGGCCGGGGTTGCTGACGTTGGAGGAGTGACCGGTGTTCTGCCCGTTGTCGATGGAAACGCCGGCTTCGAGCTGGAAGTAGGCGGAGAGGTCGTCGCCGAAATCGCGCTCGCCCTTGAAGCCGAGGCGGCTGGCCGAGCCGAGGCCGCTCTGGATGCGTGCCCGGGAGCCTTGGCCGTAATTGCCGTATTCGACGCCGGCATCGATGATGCCGTAGATGCTCAGGCCAGCCGGCATGGACAGGCCCTTGCTCTTGGCCGGGGTGCTGGCGGCCTGGGCAGCGTTTTGGGCCGACTTGCTCGCCTCGTCGGCTTTCTTGGTCGCTTCCTCGGCTTTCTTGGTGGCCGCGCTGCTGGTGGCGGCGGTGGCGGTCAGCAGTTCTTCCAGTTTTTCCAGGCGGGCCTTCGTGGCTGCGAGTTCGCTGCGCAGATCGTCAATGGGTGCGGCGTGGACGGTGCCGGCGACGGCCAGCGGTGCAAAACAGGCCAGGATGGCCCGATACAGGGATTGTTGACGCATTGTCTCCTCCGGGAGGTTGTTGTCGATGTGCGATTGAGCCGGCGGGTGCCGGCTGGGAACGCATTAAAGGCGGCGAAGCTTTCGATTTGCTTTCGGCCAGCTGGCGCGGAACAATGCAGTCAAAGAGTCCGGTCCGAACCGGCAAAATGGAGACAAACATGAAGATCCTGCTGGTCGAAGACCATCCGGAGTTGTGCGAGTGGGTGGCCAAATCCCTGCGCCAGTCCGGCTATGCGGTGGATATCGCCGACTGCGGCGAACACGCCGAACACTACCTGTTGACCGGCGAATACGACGGTGTTCTTCTTGACCTGTCGCTGCCCGGCAAGGATGGGCTGGACGTGCTGAAGAGCCTGCGCGGTCGCGGCTCGCAGGTGCCGGTGCTGATCTTCACGGCGCGCGGTTCGGTCGACGATCGTATCCGTGGCCTCAATCTCGGCGCCGACGATTACCTGCCCAAGCCGTTCGAACTCGGCGAGCTGGAAGCACGTCTCAAGGCCCTGCTCCGGCGTTCTTCCGGGCAGACGCCGGTGGTGCGCCTGGGGGCGCTGGCCTACGACACGGTAAGCCGCCTGCCGACGGTCAATGGCGCGCCGCTGTCGCTGACCCCGCGCGAACTGGCGGTGCTGGAGGCGCTGCTCGGCCGCATCGGCCGCCCGATGGCGCGCGATGCGCTGTTCGAAAAACTGTTCAGCATGGAGCAGGATGCGCGTCCCGAAGCCATCGAAATCTACGTTTCCCGCCTGCGCAAGAAACTGGAAGGGAGCGGCGTGGCGGTGACCACGGTGCGCGGCCTCGGCTACCTGATCGCGGTAACAGGTGAGGCCGCCGCTTGATTTCCCGCGTGCGCAGCCGCCTGCCGGCCAAGAGCCTCAAACGCGGCCTGGCGGTCTGGCTGGTCGGTGTCTTGTCGACCCTGTTGCTGGTCGATGCCTGGTACAGCTACCGCGACGCGCTGGCCGCCGCCAACCAGGCCTACGATCGTTCGCTGTCGGCCTCGCTGAAAGGCATCGCCGAACGCATCTACGCCACCGACAGCGAGGTGGTGGTCGACATCCCCTACTCGGCGCTCGAACTGTTCGAGGCCGGGAGTTCGGATCGCGTGTTCTACAGCGTCGGCCACCCGGGCGACGAGGAGATAACCGGCTACGAGGGCTTGCCGGCACCCGCCTCCTTGAAGCCCAACGTCGCGGTGTTTTACGACGGTACCTACAAAGGCCACACCCTGCGCCTGGGGGCGATGCTGAAACCTCTGTATCGCACCGAGTTTCCCCGGCCGGTGCTGGTCATTCTGGGCGAGACCACCAACTCCCGGCAGGAGGTGGTGCAAACGCTGTTCTTCGGCGAAGTCGGTCGCAAGGCGCTGCTCATCGTTGTCGCCCTGAGCGTCGCGTTGCTCGCCACGCGGCAGGCGGTCAAGCCGGTGGAGCGCCTGGGGCAGGGCATCCGCAATCGCCCGGACGACGACCTGACGCCGATCCAGTCTGACGACCTGCCGCGCGAGGTGGTGCCGCTGGTCGATGCCATCAATCTGCACATGGACCGTATCGAACGCATGGTCGAGGCGCGTCGCCGCTTCATTGCCGATGCCGCCCACCAGTTGCGCACGCCGCTCGCGGTACTCAACACGCAGGCCGAATATGCCTTGCGGCAGAGCGAGGTCAACGAAATGCGGCCGGCGGTCGAGGCCTTTCACAACAGCCTGGGCAGCGCCATCCGCCTGACCAACCAGCTGCTGTCGCTGTCGCGGGCCGAGCCGGTCAACGGCCTGGTGGCGCCGCCGCAAACGGTCGATCTGGCCGTCGTGGCGCGCGACACGGTGGTTGAGCTATTGCCCCTGGCGGCGCGCAAGCAGATCGATCTCGGTTACGAAGGCGGCGGCGATTCGATGGCAACGGTGAGCGGCCAGATGGTCCTGTTGCGCGAAATGATCGCCAACCTGATCGACAACGCGCTGCGCTATACCCCGGAGGGTGGACTGGTCACGGTGGCGGTGTCCCGCCGGGAGGATGGCGTGCACCTGACCGTGCGCGACAACGGGCCGGGTATTCCCGAGGCGCAGCGGCAAAACGTCTTCCTGCGTTTCTTCCGGTTGGAGACTGCCGATACGCTGGGCAGTGGGCTGGGGCTGTCTATCGTGCGCGAAATCGTGCTCGCCCATGGCGGCGAGATCGCGCTGGACGATGCGGCGGGCGGCGGCCTGTTGGTGACGATTCGTCTGCCGGCAGCCTGAGTCGGCCAGGTCGTCAGTCACGCAGATTCTGCTATGTTCGGCAC
>CAMKYP010000314.1 GCA_946477505.1 uncultured Dechloromonas sp.
TTAGCCGCGACGTGGCGGGCATCCGCCTGTGTGGCCCATGCAAGGACGGCACGCGCCGAGAAAGCTGGTAGTCCCCAAACCAACCACTGTCAGACAGTGAGGCCGAGGCATAGCGAACCGTTCCTCGATAATCCAACGGACGCAGCCGCAGGGTGATTCCTCCGAAACCTGATGCGGCCAAGCCCGCCCTAGTCGCATGACTTCGGCGGGTTTGTTTTTGCCATGACAAATCATCGGCAGCAATCGGTCTAAACGCCGGCGTGTGCCGCTTTGAACATCATCAAGGCAAGTGTATTGAGGTTTGGCCGAACGTCGCCTATACGAACTTTCGATTGCAGGCCGCGTAGCGGGCGACACAGGCCGCGATCACCGCGACGGTGCCGTACTGGTATTGGCGCGGGTACTGCGCGGCCTGTGTGCTGGCTTTGTCGCTAGGTGCCAATCACACCTTGATCGGGCCGAACATCCCGGTGTAGATCAGGGATTCCCAAATTTTCTTCATTGCTTGCCCGGTCTCCTGACTCACAAATAAGGAGGACCGGCTGCCGTGGGGTGCTCCGAGGAAATAAGAGCGCATGGTTTCCCACGTTTCAGCGACCTGAGACCACTCCCAGCACGGAAGCTCCTTTTCCAGAAGTAGAGGCATGGCAATCGACAGCGGAATCATTCCGTCCATTGGAATGGACTTGTTCCAGTTGCACTTGACCAAGACGGGAGTCGCATCGGGGTGATATAGCATCACGTCTAGCTTCTCCGCCGTGATGCTGGCAGCATGGTGATAAGGCAGCGCATTCACGGACTCGATGACCTCTTCAGCTTTCCCGCTTGCAGAATAGGGGCAGGTGATAAATCCATTGACGAAGTATTTCGTATGATCGAGTCCCCTGTATCCACAGTCTTGGCTGGGCGTTGTAACGGGGTAGCGGTCGTCATGGTTGCGAACCAGAGGATGCCAGGTCGGATACCTGCTAATCGCGGGGCCTAGTTCATCAACTATGTCCAGCAACGCCTCTTTGCTGCGTTCCCTTTGGGACTCGTCGGCATCCCTCGGCCGGGGAACAAGGTAACGCTCAACCTCTTCGTACCCGACTCGCGCTGCTTCGTCTGCTCTGAACGCCATTTCGCACACTCCTATCTATCAAGGTGTGTGCATGATAAATCATCATTACGCACAAGTGAAGCACTTTATGCGCAGCATTGCGATGTTGTGTTAGCCGTCTCAGTAAATCCCTTGCTCTGGAAAGCAAAAGCCCCATCCGGCGAAGGAATGGGGCTTTTTACGTGCTTACCGCTTCGCGGCGCTGCTTACTATCTGCTTACCGCTCGGTTTTGTTCCCTGTGCTGGATGGCGCTGATTTCGGCCTTGCATGTGGTCAGCTACAGGACTTTTTCTTGCTTGCTTTGCACCCCGCGGAACTGCGCTAAGTGCTTGTATTTATTGGCGGAGGCGGTGAGATTCGAACTCACGAAGGGTTGCCCCTTGCTGGTTTTCAAGACCAGTGCAATCGACCACTCTGCCACACCTCCAACGCACTACCTACAACAAATTTCAAGACCGGTGCATTCAACCGCTCTGCCACAGACCCTAGCGGCGCGCATGATAGCACAGTCGCGACGGGGTGCATTTCCAGCGAACATGCGGCGTTGAAACTTATCGCCCAGTCCGTTAGTCTTAGCCTTTAACAAAACCATATCAAGGAGATGTCCTGCATGAACACCAATTTCGATATCGCCCGCCAGAGTTCGCCCGAAATTGCGCTCGGACAAAACCGTGTCCTGCGTAACACCTACATGTTGCTCGGGATCTCGATGATCCCGACAGTCCTCGGCGCGATGGTCGGCATCCAGATGGGGTTCAGCTTCTTTGCCGGCAGCCCGCTGATTTCCTTCCTGCTTTTTCTCGGCATCGCCTTCGGCTTCATGTGGGGAATCGAGCGCAACAAGAATAGCGGCCTTGGTGTCGCCTTGCTGCTGGGCTTCACCTTCTTCATGGGATTGATGCTGTCGCGCATCCTGCAGTTCGCGCTGGGCTTCTCCAACGGAGCCTCGATGATTGCGATGGCAGCTGGCGGCACGGGCGCAATCTTCTTCACCCTCTCTTCGATCGCCGCCGTCAGCAAGCGTGACTTCACGGGCATGGGCAAATTCCTGTTTGCCGGCATGATCCTGATCCTGCTGGCTGCCGTCGCCAACATCTTCTTCCAGATTCCGGCGCTGTCACTGACCATTTCTGTAGCGGCCGTAGGTATTTTTTCGGCCTACATCCTCTACGACATCAGCCGCATCGTCCAAGGCGGCGAAACCAACTACGTCAGCGCAACGCTGGCGGTCTACCTGGACATTTACAACGTTTTCGTCAGCCTGCTGCAGTTGATCATGGCCTTCACGGGCGAACGCGACTGAGCAAGCCTCATCGAAAACAACAAGGGCGGCCTCGGCCGCCCTTTTTTCTGCGCTCAATCGCGCTCAAAAACCGCTATCGACTCGACATGAGCGGTGTGGGGGAACATGTTCACAACACCGGCTGCAACAAAGCGATAACCCTTGACTGAAACCAGGATCGCCGCATCGCGCGCCAGGGTAGACGGATTGCAGGAAACATAGACGATACGCCGCGGAGCATCCGTACCCAGCGCCTTGACCAGCTCAACCGCCCCTTCGCGCGGCGGATCGATCAACATCTTGTCGAAACGCCCCAGTTTTGCCAACGACGCTTCGGTGCACTCAAACAGGTTCGCAACACCGAACTCCACACGCTCTCCGAGTTCATTCGCGATGGCGCTCTCCCGCCCCCGCTTTACCAGCGCAGGGCTACCCTCGACCCCCACCACACTCGCACCGGAACGAGCGATAGGCAAAGTGAAGTTACCAAGCCCGCAGAACATGTCGGCAATCCGTTCGTCGGGTTGCGGATCGAGCAACGCCAAGGCTCGGCGGACCAGAATGCGGTTCACGGCATGATTCACCTGGGTAAAATCCGTGGGCTTGAATTCCAGCTCAAGCGCAAATTCCGGCAAGGTATAGGAGAGCCTAGGACCCTCTTCTGGATAAAAACGATAAACCGAATCCGGCCCCTTGGGCTGCAGGTAGAAAACAACTTGGTAACGATCGGCAAACACACGAAGCATATTTTCGTCGGCACCAGTCAGCGGCTGCAGAATGCGCAGGACCAGCGTCGTGCAGTGCTCGCCGACCGCCAGTTCCAGTTGGGGCATCCGCTCGGCGATCGACAGCGCCCCGATCAGGTCCCGCAAAGGCATGAGCATGGCCGACACATGCGGCGGCAGGATTGCGCAAGTTTCCATATCCGCTATGTAGCTGCTGCGCTTTTCATGAAAGCCGATCAGCATCCCTCCCTTGCGCTCGACCTTGCGCACCGCCAGGCGCGCGCGATGGCGATACCCCCAAGGCTCGCCAAAGATAGGCGGCAATATGCGTTCCGGGCGCACCCGGCCGATATGCCACAGCCCATCCTCAAGCACGCGCTGCTTGGCAGCTACCTGGTCCGAGGGGTCCATATGCTGCATGGCGCAGCCGCCGCATATGCCGAAATGCGGACAACGTGGTTCGACCCGCGCGTTTGAGGGCTTCAGCACATTGACCAAGTGCGCCAGTTCATAGTTTGGTTTGCGCCGAAAACTCGCATATTCGACCGTTTCGCCGGGCAAAGCGCCGTCAACAAAGATGGCCTTACCCTCCTGACGCGTGATCCCTCTCGCCTCGTGATCCAGCGACTCAATAATCCCGATCGGCACGGTCGACTCCAAAAAAGCGCGAATTCTATCAATCGGTTACACTAAGCGCCATGGCTCGCGAACTGATTACATCCTGGGCTGACTACCAGACGGCCATCGACCGTTTGCTAGGCATCGCCACCAAACATATCTGCATTTACGACGAAGACCTGACGACGCTGAAGCTTGACTCGCCCCCCCGTCTGGCGCTTATCAAGCGACTCGTCTCCGGCACACGCTCCGACGCACTGCACATTGCTGTCCGCAACGGATCCCCGCTGCGCGACCAGCACCCGATGTTGCAAAGCCTACTGACCACGTATGGCCACGTCGCATCCGCCCAAGAAACGCCGCCGCAACTCGCCCATCTACGCGACAGCATGATCATCGTTGACGACAAGCACGGCCTGATACGCTTTGAACGCGACATGCCACGTAGCAAGCTTCTGATCGATGAAGGCAACGAACTGCGGCCCTACCTGGAAAAATTCCGTGCAATATGGACGGAAGGCGGTGAGCGCATCAGCAGCTCAACCCTTGGCCTGTAGTACCCGGATGCCATTCCGCAACGCAACAAACACAGCCCTCCGTAAATAAATTATTGTTATAATCATGTGCTGATCAGGTAGCTCCTGATCTCCGATAAATTAAGATTTTGTTGGTTCTTGTCGATAAGGAAATCCCATGAATAAGTCTATTCTCGTTGCCGCCCTGCTGGCTGTTGCCCTGACCGCTTGCGGTAAGAAGGAAGAAGCCGCTCCGGCCGCCGCCCCGGCTCCGGCTGCTGCTCCGGCTCCGGCCGCCGCTCCGCAAGCTGGCATGGAAGCCGCCAAGCCGGCAGAACAAGCTGGCATGGCCGGCATGGAAGCCGCCAAGCCGGCCGAGCAAGCTGGCATGGCCGGTATGGAAGCCGCCAAGCCGGCCGAGCAAGCTGGCATGGAAGCCAAGAAGTAATCTTCTTGATTTCAAGAAAAACGGGGCCGCGGCCCCGTTTTTTATTGCCTAAAGCTTGAAAAGCTAGCTCAAGTTTCGCCAATCGAAACCATCTTTCTGGGTTGCGACTGAAATTTCCCCGCGACCGAGCCCTGGGCAATCACCAAGAAGCGCTCGCACCAGATTGACACAATTGTTTCGCTCGCTCAGATGGGCGGCCACCAAATGCTGTAGCCGAGAACAATCGATTTGCCTCAGCAGCGCTGCCGCGGCAGCATTTTCGAGATGACCGTAGCGACCGGCGATCCGGCGCTTCACCGAAGCCGGGTAGGCCGAGCGAGCC